>NZ_JBHYJX010000003.1:264251-293936 GCF_042740985.1 Streptomyces sp. NPDC058985
GGGACCCCGCGGCCCTTGTTACTCCGTTTGTTGTTGCCCTTGTCCTGCCGGTCCCGGTGGGGGGCCTTACGGGGGGGGGGGGGGGGGGCGCCCCCCCCCCCCCCCCCCCCCACCACGGGGTCAGGCCGCCTTGCGCTCGCTCTTCCGCGCCCGGCGGATGATGTCCGCGTAGTGCCGCCCGCTGCCCTTGACCGTGCGGACCTGGGTCGCGTAGTCGACGTGGACCAGGCCGAAGCGCTTGTCGTAGCCGTACGCCCACTCGAAGTTGTCCAGGAGCGACCAGGCGAAGTAGCCCGCCAGCGGGGCACCCCTGCGGGCGGCCGAGGCGCAGGCCGCGAGGTGGGCGGTCAGGTACTCCTGGCGCTCCGGGTCGTCGACGGTGCCGTCGGGGCGGACCACGTCGGGGAAGGACGAGCCGTTCTCGGTGACGTACAGCCTGCGCGGGCCGTACTCGTCGGTCAGGCGCAGCAGCAGCTCCTCGATGCCGCCGGCGTCGATCTCCCAGTCCATGCCGGTGCGCGGCACGCCGACCCGGCGGACGGTGCGGACGTGCGGCGCCGGTCCGGTGGGGTCGTCGGCGACGGTCTGGGGGAAGTAGTAGTTCAGGCCCAGCCAGTCCAGCGGTGCGCCGATGAGGTCCATGTCGCCGGGCTGCTCGGGGAGTTCGACGCCGTAGACCTCGCGCATGTCCTCGGGGAAGCCCCGGCCGTGGACCGGGTCCAGCCACCAGCGGTTGGTGTGGCCGTCCATGCGGCGGGCGGCGGCCAGGTCCTCGTCGCGGTCGGTGGCGGCGTGGATGGTGGAGAGGTTGTTGACGATGCCCACCTGGGCGCCCGGGGCCGCCTCGCGGATGGCGCGCATCGCCAGGCCGTGGCCGAGGAGCAGGTGGTAGGAGGCGCGCACGGCGGCCGTGAGGTCGGTCCAGCCGGGGGCCATCTTGCCCTCCAGGTGCCCGATCCAGGCGGAGCACAGCGGCTCGTTGAGGGTGGCCCAGTGCTGGACGCGGTCGCCGAGGCGTTCGGCGACGACGGAGGCGTACGAGGCGAAGTGCTCGGCGGTGGCGCGCTCGGGCCAGCCGCCGCGGTCCTGGAGCGTCTGCGGCAGGTCCCAGTGGTAGAGGGTGACGGACGGGGTGATGCCGGCCGCCAGCAGGTCGTCGACCAGCCGGTCGTAGAAGGCGAGGCCCTTCGCGTTGACCGGGCCGTCGCCGCCCGGCAGGACGCGCGGCCACGCGATCGAGAGGCGGTAGGCGTTGGTGCCCAGGCTCCGCATCAGCTCGATGTCCTCGTGCGTGCGGTGGTAGTGGTCGCAGGCGACGTCGCCGTGGTCGTTGTTGTCGATCTTGCCGGGGGTGTGCGAGAAGGTGTCCCAGATCGACGGCGAACGTCCGTCCTCCGCCACGGCTCCCTCGATCTGGTACGCCGATGTGGCCGTGCCCCACAGGAAGTCGTGCGGGAGTGCGGCGAAGTCGATGGTCACGTGGGTCCTCTCGGGTTCGGGAAGGTTGGTCGCGGTCACTTGACGGCACCCGCCGTCAGCCCGGCGACGAGATAGCGCTGGAGAAGCAGGAAGCCCGCCACCACGGGGACGCTGACCACCAGGGAGGCGGCCATGATCTGGTTCCAGTACACGTCGTTCTGCGTGGAGTAGCCCTGCAGACCGACCGCGAGGGTGCGGGTGGCGTCGTTGGTCATCACGGAGGCGAACAGCACCTCGCCCCAGGCGGTCATGAAGGCGTAGACGGCGACCGCGACGATGCCGGGGATCGCGGCCGGCACCACGACCTTGAACAGCGCGCGCAGCGGCCCGCAGCCGTCCACCAGGGCCGCCTCGTCCAGGTCGCGCGGCACCGAGTCGAAGTAGCCGATCAGCATCCAGATGGAGAAGGGCAGGGAGAAGGTCAGGTAGGTGAGGATGAGGCCGCCGCGGGAGCCGAAGAGGGCGATGCCGGTGGCGTTGCCGATGTTCACGTAGATGAGGAACAGGGGCAGCAGGAAGAGGATGCCGGGGAACATCTGCGTGGACAGCACCGTCACGGAGAAGACGCGCTTGCCGCGGAACTCGTAGCGGCTGACCGCGTAGGCGGCGAAGACGGCGATCACCACGGAGCAGACGGTCGCCGCGCCCGCCACGATCAGCGAGTTGACGAAGTACTTCGCCAGCGGGACCGTCGACCAGATGTCGATGTACGGGCGGATCGTCAGCTCGCTGGGCAGCCAGCGGAACTCGCTCGACACGTCCTGGAGCGGCTTCAGGGAGCTGGACACCATGACGTACACCGGCAGCAGGACGAAGCCGGTGAGCAGGGTGAGGAAGACGCGGCGGGTCCAGAGGAAGGAGCGCGGCGCCGCCATCGGGGACCTAGACATCGGCCGGCTTCCTCTCGCGGGAGGCCCGGGCGGGCCGGGGGGTCCTGGCGGACCGGGAGGTCAGGAACAGGTACACGCCCGTCACCAGGAGCAGGAAGAACAGCAGCAGCACCGACATCGCGGAGCCGGCGCCGAAGTTCCAGGTGACGAACGACGACTGGTAGATGTGGATGGAGATCAGGTCGGCGGCCTCCGGCGCGGCCTTGCCGAACAGGACGAACGGCGTGTTGAAGTCGTTGAAGGTCCACAGGAACAGCACGAGGACCAGGACCTGGTTGACCGGACGCAGCGACGGCAGGGTGATGCGGCGGATCTGCTGCCAGACGCCGGCGCCGTCCAGGGCGGCGGCCTCGTACAGCTCCTTGGGGATGTTCTGCAGGCCGGCCATGACGATGAGGAAGGCGAACGGCCAGCCCTTCCAGACCGACACCACGAGCAGCGCGACGAAGCTGTTGTCGCCGATCAGCCAGAAGGAGGGCTTGTCGGTGAGGCCGAGCTGGTCGTGCAGGACGTGGTTCACCAGGCCGTTGTCGTGCTGGAACATGAACGCCCAGGTGATGACGGCCGCGTAGACCGGCAGGGCGTACGGCACCAGGAAGATCGCCCGGAGCAGGCCGCGGCCGCGGAAGGCGTCCTGCATGCAGATCGCCGCGGCGGTGCCGATCAGCCAGCACAGTCCGACGGAGAGCACGGTGAAGGCGCAGGTGACGAGGAAGGAGTGGAGCAGGGCCTCGCCGACGGGGGCGTCGAAGTCGACCGACATGCTGTAGTTGTCGAGGCCGGTCCACGGGGCGACGGTCCAGTCGCGGATGTAGAACTGGGTGAGCTCCTTGAAGCTCATCACGATGCCGATGACCATCGGCACCAGGTGGACGAGGAGTTCGAGGAGCAGGGCCGGCAGGAGCAGCAGGTAGGGCAGGCCGATGCGGCGGATCCGCCCGGGACGGCGGCGGGGTCCGCGCGCCGTCCCGGGGGAGCTCTTGCCGACCGTCCGCTCGCCGGGCTGCGCCGAGGCGGTCGTGGTGGTCATGGCGAGATCCGTGTCGTCGTGTCGGAGTCGGTGCGGGTCCGTGGGGGCAGGAGCGCGCTCACTTCGTCGGCATCTGCTGCTGGGCCTTGGCGAGCTTCTCCTTGACCGACTCGGCGGTCACCTCACGGCCGGCCGCGGCGTCCGCGAACAGCTCCTTCACGGCCGTGCCGACGGCGGTCTCGAACTGCGACTCGTCGGGCACCTGGGGCAGCGCGGCGGCGCTGGTGGCGAGGGTCTCCCGCAGCACGGCGGTGGCCTGGGTGTTGAACGCCGGGTCGGTCTGTGCGGCCTTGACCGGCGGGATGGATCCGTACGCCTCGTTGAGGATCTTCTGCTCGGCGTCG
Source organism: Streptomyces sp. NPDC058985 (assembly GCF_042740985.1). NCBI lineage: Bacteria > Bacillati > Actinomycetota > Actinomycetes > Kitasatosporales > Streptomycetaceae > Streptomyces > Streptomyces sp. NPDC058985. The sequence goes on from NZ_JBHYJX010000003.1 coordinate 267,995, forward strand.
CTGGTCATGAACTTCACGAATTTGGTGGCGCCGTCGACGTTGTCGGTGTTCTTGAAGACGGCCATGTTGATGCCGGCGACCATGGAGTTGGTGGCCTGGCCGGTGCCGGGGGTGCCGGACGCGACCGGGGCGGGCGCGACGCCCCACTCGTCCTCCTCCATGCCCATGGTCTTGAAGGTGGCGGAGGCGGTCTGCCACAGCACCATCGCGGTCTTGCCCTTGGCGAAGTCGCTGAGGGACTGGTTCTGCGCGTACTCGGCGTTGCCGGGCGCGATGACCTTGTCCTGCGCCATCAGGTCGACGTACTGCTTGACGGCCGCGACGGCGCCGTCGGAGGTGAAGTCGGGCTTGCCGTCGGCGGTGAAGAAGTCGGCGCCGTGCTGCTTGCCGAGGACGAAGACCTGGTGGATGTTGTTCGACAGGTTGGAGCCCTCGGCGCCGAGGGCCCACTTGCCGTCCTTCGAGATCTTCTTGCCGGTCTCGACCAGCTCGTCCCAGGTGGCCGGGGGCTTGGTGATGCCCGCGTCGGCGAACATCTTCTTGTTGTAGTAGAGCGCGTAGGCCATCGAGTACAGCGGGACCGCCGCCGGGTCCTGGCCCTCGACGCCGGTGGAGCCGAGCGCGGACTCCACGAAGCGGTCCTTGCCGCCGATCTTGTCGAAGTTCTTCGCGTCCCAGGGAAGCAGCGCGCCGGTGGCCTGGAGGGAGGCGCTCCAGGTGTTGCCGATGTTGAGGATGTCCGGGCCCTGGCCCGAGGTGGTGGCGGTGAGGATCCGGTTGAGCAGGTCGGACCAGGGCACGACCTCCAGCTTCACCTTGATGCCGGTCTCCTTCTCGAACTTGTCAAGTTCGGGCTGGAGGACCTTCTTGTCGACCTCGACGCTGGCGCCCTGGTTGGAGGCCCAGTAGGTGAGTTCCTTGGGTGAGTCGTTGGATCCGCCGCCCGAGGAGGAGCCCCCTCCGCAGGCCGAGGCGGCGAGAGCGAGAGACATGGTGACGGCGCCTACGGCCGCGGCTCGGATACTGCGCATGGCTCCTGGGTCCTTCCGGGGAGACGGTCGGGAAGTCCGAGGGCGGCCCCGGTATCCCTCCCGAAGCCCCTCATGGCTTAATTTAGGACGTGAGTTAAACCCCGAGAGAAAGACTCGTCAAGGTGTCGCGCGCGGTCGAAGGGCGGGCGGAGGCGCCCAAGGAAGGGGCCGGATGGCCAGGCACAGCGGGCGAACGGTCCGTGACCTGCGGCGCGAGAGCCGCACCGCCGTTCTGCAACGGTTGTATTTCGACGGGCCGATGAGCCGGCTCGCGCTGGGTTCGGCGGCCGGACTGAGTTCGGGTTCCGTCAGCAACGTCGTCGCCGAACTGATCGCCGACGGTCTGGTCGAGGAGGCGGGCAGCCTCGGCACGGACGGCGGCCGGCCGCGCACCCTCGTCCGGATCGCGGCGGACCGGGGCCGCCTGATCGGGGTCGACGTCGGCGAGACCCGGGTGCGCGTCGAGCTGTTCGACCTGTCGATGGCCGAACTGGCCCGAACGGAGCGGGCGTTGCCCGGTCACGGGTCGCGCACGTACGACGTGCGGGTGGTCGCCGGGCACATCCTGGACGGCATCGCGGAGGTCCTCGGCTCCCCCGCCCCGGACCAGGGTGAGCTGCTGGGCGTCGGCGTCGGGGTCCCCGGCATCGTGGAGCACACCGCCGACGGCACCCTGGTGCACGGCCAGACCATCGGATGGGACGCGGTGCCGCTGGAGGCGCTGCTGCGGGACTCGGGGCGGCTGCCCGCGCACGCGCCGCTGTTCATCGACAACGGCGCCAAGACGCTGGGGCAGGCCGAGATGTGGTTCGGCGGCGGGCGCGGGGCGCACAACGCCGTGGTCGTGCTCTTCGGTTCCGGTGTCGGCGCCTGCGTCGTCACGGACGACGTGGAGCGCGGCCGCGCGGTGGAGTGGGGGCACCTGACGGTGCGGGTGCGGGGGCGCCGGTGCCGGTGCGGGGCACGGGGGTGCCTGGAGGCGTACGCGGGCGCGGAGGCGTTGCTCGCGCGGTGGCGGGAGGCGGGCGGGCAGCCGCCGCCCGGCGCCGACGAGGAGGCCGCGCTGACCGCCCTGCTGTCCGCCGCCCGCCCCGGGGGCGGGGCCGCACCGGACGCCGTGGCGGCCCGGGTGCTGGCCGAGACCGCCGAGTACCTGGGCGCGGGCCTCTCCGACCTGATCAACCTCTTCCAGCCCGAGCGGGTCGTCGTGGGCGGCTGGGCCGGACTCCAACTGGGCGCGCCCTTCCTGGAGTCGGTACGTGACCACGCGCTCGCCCACGCGCTCCGGCACCCGGCCGGGCGAGTGGGCATCGCCCTCGGCCGCCTCGGCCCCGACGCAGTGACGGTCGGCGCCGCGACCCTGCCCCTCGCGGCCTTCTTCGCGCGCGGCGGCCGACAGCCCCCGGTGAACGCCCCCGGGCCGGTACCGGCGTGGCGGGCGGCCCTCGGGGGGCGGTTGGCGGGGCAGCGGGGTGGGGGGTGAGGGCTCGGATCGGGTGGGCTCGGCCCTGGCGCGGGAGCGGGGCGGGGGCGGGGGCACGGGACACGGGGACACGGGGCGTGGGGTCACGGGGCGCGGGGTCACGGGGCGCGGGCGCACGGGGACGCGACGGCCCGGGGACGCGACGGCCCGGGGACGCGACGGCCCGGGGGTGTGAACGGCGCCCGGGGCGGCTTGGTGACGCCTACGCCGAGTCCCGCACCACCAGTTCCGGATCGAAGATCACCGACGTCGGCGCGGTGCGCTCGCCCCTGATGTGTTCGTCGAGGAGGCGGGCCATCGTGGCCGCCATCTCCTCCACCGGCTGGCGGACGGTGGTCAGCCGGGGCCGGCAGGTGACGGCCACGCTGGAGTCGTCGAAGCCGATGACCGCGACGTCGCGCGGCACCTGGCGCCCGTGGTCGCGCAGCACCTGGACGGCGCCCTGCGCCATCAGGTCGTTGGCGGTGAACAGGCCGTCCAGGTCCGGATGTTCGGCCACCAGTGAGGCCGCCGCCGCCATGCCGCTGTCGACGGTGAAGCCGCCCTCGGCCACGGGGACGTACGGGTGCCCGTGCCGGGCGAGGGTGTCGCGGAAGCCGGCCAGCCGCTCCTGGCTCGCCGCGACGGCCAGCGGCCCCGTGACGGTGGCTATCCTCCGGCAGCCCCGCTCCAGCAGGTGCTCGGCGGCCAGCCGACCGCCGTCGCGGTGGGCGAGGTCGACGTAGCTGAGCGGCACCGGGCGCCCGGGCCGGGCGAACAGCACCGCCGGCAGGCCGGACCCGGCGAGCAGGGCGGGCAGCGGATCGTCGGGGTGGGTGGACACGACCAGGGCGCCGTCCGCACCGCCCTGCCTGAGGTACGCCACCACCTCCTGCCGCGCCTCGGGCGTCTCGGCGAACATCAGCACCGGGTGCATCGAGCGCGGCCGCAGGTGCCCGACCACGCCGCCGACGACACGGCCGAAGAACGGGTCGGCGAAGACCCGGGTCGCGAACGCGTTCTGCTCGGTGTCCGAGGCGTCGCCCGCGCCGGAGACGACCAGGGCCACGGTCGTGGTGCGCCGGGTGACCAGCTGCCTGGCGGCCTGGTTGGGGGCGTAACCGGTCCGTTCGATGGCCCGGCGGACCAGGTCCTGGATGGCGGGGTCCACGTTGCGGACGCCGTTGACCACCCGGGAGACGGTGGCCCGGGAGACGCCGGCCTCCCGGGCCACGTCCTCCAGGGTCGGGGCCTGTCTGCTCATGCCCGCACCCTAACCGGCGAGGTCGGGCGCACGGTAGAGCGCTCTCCCCCGGCCTCATCCGGCGCCCGGACCCCTCACCTCCAGGTCCGCGGCCAGCGGCACCTCGCCCGCCGACCGGCCCGCCAGCACCCGCCAGTGGCCCTCCTCCGTACGCCAGGCACGCTCCTCCACGCACCAGTGGCGCAGCGCCCTCGCCGGGACCCGCACCGTCGCCGTCACCGTCTCCCCGGGCCGTGCGCGGACGGCCGCGTACCCGGCGAACCAGCGCACGGGGCGCTCGACCGCCGACTCGGACCGGGAGAGGTACACCTGGACGACCTCCCGGCCGGATCGCGCGCCGGTGTTGCGCACCCGTACCCGCACGGTCAGGTCGTCTCCCGCCCGGGCCTGCGGCGGGACGGCCAGCTCCTCGTAGGCCCAGGCCGTGTAGCCCAGTCCGTGCCCGAACCAGTAGGCGGGCGTGCGCCCGTGGCGCAGCCAGCCCCGGTGGCCGATGTGCAGGCCCTCGTCGTAGTGGAGGCGGCCGTCGGCCGGCCGGGTGCGGGTGACCGGGGCGTCGGCGAGGACGGCCGGCCAGGTGGTGGGCAGCCGTCCGCCCGGCTCCGTGTGCCCGAAGAGCACGTCGGCCAGTCCGCCGCCGCTCTCCTGGCCTGGGAACCAGGCGAGCAGTACCGCGCCCACATTGTCGCGCCAGGGGAGTTCCACCGGGCCGCCGCTGTTGACGACCGCCACGGTGCGCGGATTGCCGGCGGCGACGGCGCGGACCAGCGCGTCCTGGGCTCCGCCGAGCGCGAGGGCCGTACGGTCGTAGCCCTCGCACTCGCCGTGCTCGGTGGTGCCCACGACCACGATCGCCGCGTCCGCCGCGGCGGCCGCGCGGGCCGCGTCGGCGAGTGACGCGGCGGTGTCCGGGGCGGGCGGCGCCGCGCTGACGACGGTGGCCCGGCCGGTGCCGGGGGCCAGCTCGCGGCGGGCCACGAGCAGAGCGTCCTGGCCGACGGCGAGGTCGGCCTCGGCGTACTGGCCGGGCGGGTTGACGTGGACCACCGCCGGATCGTCGGTCGGCGGCGGGAAGTCGCCGGCCAGCAGGGGCCGTCCGTCCAGGACGAGGCTCATGCGGCCGAAGCCGGCCACGCCCAGCGTCCAGCGGCCCGCGGTACGGGGGCGCAGACGGGCGCTGATCTCGACCGTGTGCGCGCCCGGCACCAGCCGGGGCTCCAGCAGGCGTCCCCCGCGCCGTCGTTCGGCGTACAGCTCGCGGCCGTCGGCGTCCAGCATCCGCAGCAGCACGCCGGGCAGCCCGGAGCGCGGGTCGGTGCACGCGTCGTGGTCCAGCGGGGGCGCGGGACCGTCCGGACGGGGGCCCGGGACATGCACGACGCGGGCTTGGCCGCGCAGCGCGTCCCGGATGCCGTCGAGGACGGACACCTCGTCCAGCGGAAAGACACCGGCGCTGCCGCCGCCCTGCGTACGGGTCCGCGCGGCGTGCGCGCCGATCACGGCGACCGTGCGCAGCCCTGCGGGGTCCAGGGGCAGGACACCCCGGTTGGCGAGCAGCACGCTCCCGGCGGCGACGGCCCGACGGGCCAGGGCCCTGCCCTCCGGGGCGACGGTCGGGCGGGGCGCGGACGGGTGCGGGTCACCGCCTCGCGGTCCGCCACCGCCAGGCGCCTCTCGCGCTCCCCCGCCTCCAGGCACCTCTCGCGGTCCCCCGCCTCCAGACACCACTCGCGGTCCCCCGCCCCCAGGCACCTCTCGCGGTCCGCCCCCTCCAGACACCACTCGCGGTCCCCCGCCCCCAGGCGCCTCGCGCTCCCCCAACGCCCCCACCCACGCCGCGAGCCGCAGCAGTCGCCGTACCTTGTCGTCCACCGCGGCCTCGGGCACGACGCCGTCGGCCACCGCGCGGGCCAGCGCCTCGCCCCAGGGGCTGTCGGGACCGGGCATGGCGACATCCAGCCCGGCGCGGGCGGTGTCGACCGTGGTGCGCACCGCGCCCCAGTCGGAGACGACGACGCCGTCGAAGCCCCACTCGCCCTTCAGCGGGTCGGTGAGCAGATCGCTCGCGGTCATCGTGGTGCCGTCGACCGCGTTGTACCCCGCCATGACGAGCCGGACCCCGGCGGCCACCGCCGCCTCGAAGGGCGCTAGGTACACCTCCCGCAGCGCCCGTTCGCCCACCCGTACGTCGACGGTGAGCCGGTCGGTCTCGGAGTCGTTGGCCACGTAGTGCTTGGCGGTGGCGGCCACCCCGTGGGCCTGGACACCGCGCACGAATGCGGCCCCGATACGGCCGGTCAGCTCCGGGTCCTCCGAGAAGCACTCGAAGTGCCGGCCGCCCAGGGGGCTGCGGTGCAGGTTGAGGGTCGGGGCGAGGAGGACGTCCACGCCCTTGCGCCGGGCCTCGGCGGCGAGGAGGCCGCCGAGGCTCTCGACCAGGGGTTCGTCCCAGGTGGCGGCGAGCGCCGAGGCCGAGGGCAGCAGGACGGAGGTGTCGCGTTCGTCCCATGCCTCGCCCCGTACGCCCGCCGGGCCGTCGGACATCACCAGCTCCCGCAGTCCGAGCGCCGGTTCAGCTCTGGTGCGCCAGGTCGTGGCGCCGTCGAGCAGCAGCGCGCGGGCGCGCGGTGTCAGCTTGCCGAGCAGCCGGTCGATCTCTTCGTCGCTCGTCCCCACCCGGGTCTCCCCTCCCAGTCGTGCCGTGCGTGTCCGCCCGCCCGGTGTCAGCTGTAGACGCCGAACTCGTAGAGCGAGTAGCCGTAACCCGTGCCGCGCGCGGTCCCGTTGACGCGCACGTAGCGGCCGGTGCCGGTCACGTCGAGGGTGTCGACGCCGCCGTTGCCGTCGGTCACCGTGTGCACGGTCTGCCAGTTCTGTCCGTCGTCGGAGGTCTGGACGGTGTAGGCCCTGGCGTAGGAGGCCTCCCAGTGCAGCTGGACGTGCCGGAACGTGGTGCGCGCTCCGAGGTCCACCTGGACCCACTGCGGGTCGCTCCAGTCACTGGCCCACCGGGTGTCGGGGCTGCCGTCCACGGCGTTGGCGGGGGGGCAGGGGCAGTCGCCGTAGCTCGGCTGGAAGGAGGAGGCGGTGGCCGGCTTCCCGAGGGCGACGTTGGTGCCGTCCACGGCGGGCGGCACGACCCGCGCCGAGAGGGTCTCCACTCCGACGTTGCCCTTGCCGTCGGTGGCCTTGACGTACAGCTTCCAGACGCCGGGCCGGTCGGGGGCGGTGACCTTCAGGCGTCCGCCGCCGAGGTCGGTCGCGGGGAGCGTGGTGAGCTGCTTGCCCTGGTCGATGTAGTTGCTGTTGGCCAGCACCTCGTACGCGATCGGATCGCCGTCGGGGTCGCTGACGCGGGTGGTGAGGACGAGGTCCTTGCCCGCCTGCACCTTGCCCGCGTCGCCCTCGACGCCGAAGGCGGAGACGACGGGCGGGGTGTTGTCGCCGGAGGTGTCGCCGCCGTAGGCCCGCTTGACCGCGTAGTAGGACAGCCGCTTCTGTCCGGCGGGCAGCAGGTTGAACCAGATGCCGCCGAAGTCGTACTCGGTGCCGTAGTGGAACAGGGTCGCGCCGAGGGCGACGCCCCGGTGCCCGGTGACGCAGTTCCAGGCGTCGGTGTATCCCTGGGCCTTGGCCTGGTCGGTGGGCTCCTTCGGTACGCCGTTGGCGTCGTCCGGCACCTCCCACTCGCCGGCCGGACCGCCCTCGGTGACGATGTACGGCTTGGTGTAGCCGCCCTGGTCCCAGGCGGCGCGTACGTCGCACACCGCGTCGTAGGAGTTGACGGCGTACAGGTCCAGGTCGGGGGCGTTCTTCTTGTAGTAGGGCCAGGCGCCGACCCAGGCGTCGGTGGAGGTGACCGGGTGGTTCGGGTCGACGGCGTGGATCTTCTTGGTCACGTCGTTGACGAAGGTGGTGTAGGCGTCGCGCTGGCGCTCCAGCTCGTCGCCGCTGTAGCAGTTCTGGAGTCCGAGCACCGACTCGTTCCCGACGTTCCACATCAGGACGCCCGGGTGGTCCTTGTACTCCTGGACCCAGCGCGGGAACTCGGCCAGCATCTGGTCCTTGTACGCGGTGTCGGTCAGGTAGTTCACGCAGCCGCCGCTGCCCGGTCCGCCGCCGGGCTGGAGCCAGAAGCCGGCGATGACCTTGACGCCGTGCGCGGCGGCGGAGTCGAGGAGGGGCTTGCTGCTCGCGTCGGTGCCCCAGGTGCGGATGGTGTTGACGCCCATGGACTCGAGGTCGGGCATGTACCGGTCGGCGTCGGCGGGTGAGGGGCCCCAGGTGAGGCCCTTGACCTGGTAGGGGCTGCCGTCCACGGTCAGCTGCCAGTTGCCCTGGCCGCCGGTGACCTTCACGACGCTGCCGGCGGCGTGCGCCTGCTGGGCGGGCACGGCGGTGAGGGCGCAGGCGGTGAGCAGGGCGGCGGTCAGCGGGACGGTGAGTCTGCGGGCCGGGGCGGGGCCCGGGGTGGGGGTGCGGGGTCGGCTCATGGTGGTGTGTCTCCGGTCTGCGGGTGGGGCGGCCCGGCCGCCCGCGGGGCAGTGGGACGGCCGGGCCGGTCTCGGTGGGGGGCCGGGGTCAGGGGAGTTCGTAGTTCTCGTCGAGCGCCGCGCCCTCCTCCGGGTGCGTCTCGTCGTAACCGCGCGCGTTGCACTGGAGGCCGCCGACGACGCAGTGGTCGACGAGGGCCTTGAGGGTGGCGTCGTCCCAGGCGTTGAAGAAGTCGTAGTGGAACGAGTAGCTCGCGCCACTGGCGAGGCGGACCCGGGACAGGTCGCCGTTGACCGGGAAGGCCATCTTGAACTCGATCATCGGCAGGGCGACCGGGTGCGTGGCCGGGCAGATGTTGTTGTTGGTTCCGGGGTTGACCACCGGGTACGCCATGTGGCTCTTGTGGTCGGGCGTGTCCAGGTTCCTGCCGTCCCAGCAACTGGGCGCCTGGAAGCGGATGTTGACCTGGACGTCCTGACGGTCCGGGCAGTCGGACGGGAAGTCCACGTTGAAGAAGCTGTCGCCGCACTCCCAGCCCTCGACGAAGCCCCGGTGGTTCCGGAACTCCTGGCCGCTCTGCATCGGGCTGCCGACGACGTAGCGCAGGCCCTTCGGGAAGGGCCGCACACTGGTGTAGTCGGTGACGCCGGCCTTGTAGTAGATGACCTGCGGGCCGATCGGCAGCACCGGCTGGTCGCCGTCGTACATGGTCGGCATCCAGTACCCCGACCGGTCGCCGGGCGCGAGGCAGGTCGTGGAACCCGCCTCCAGCGAGGCCGTCGTGCTGTTCGCGTCGGTCGTCGTGTTGCCCATGAACGTGTGGTCGTGGGACTTGCCAGGCTGCTGCGGATAGACGATCGGGTCGTCCGGTGCCGTGTGGCTGACCGAGCAGTTGGCCTGGAACTCGTGGAAGTAGCGGTGCGGCGGCTCCTTCGTGGACGGGGTGACGCCGGTGACCGGCGGGTTGGCGGGGATGTAGCCGTCGCCGTCCGGGTCCTCGGGCGAGAAGGCGGTCGAGGCGGCCATGGTGTGCCCGGAGTGCGCGGACTGCGCGGGCGGGGTCGCGGCACCGGCGTTCACCGCGAGGGTGCCGACGCCGATCGACGTCAGCAGCAGCGCGCTTGCGACGAGGGTGCCGGACAGGACTTTCGATCTCCGTGGCATGGAGACCTCCTGGGAGTGTCGGGGAAAATCTCGGAGAGCGCTCTCCCACGGCGGAGTGTTGAGGGGGGCGACGGGAGGTGTCAAGGGATTCGACAGGAACACCAGGTGCGGGCCAACGGGCCTGCTGCCCCTACTTGTTGAACACAGCGCACAAGAAACGGTCACAACTCTTGACGCGCCGTGCGGGCGGATGAAACATGCACACCCAGAGAGCGCTCCCCCACCCCCACTTCGTTCACTTTCCGAACAAGGAGAGCCGCCCCCATGCCCCCTTCCCCCACGCACTCCCCCACGCCCGAGCCGTCCGGCGTACGACGGCGCACGGTCCTCTCGGCGGCCGCCGCGGCCCCCGTACTCGCCGGGCTGGGCGGTGCCGGGACCGCCGTCGCGGCCCCCGGCTCCAGCAGCCCCGCCCCCCGCGACAGTCCCCGCGCGCTGCCCGGCGGCGGCGACCTCGGGCCGAACGTCATCGTCTTCGACCCGTCCACGGCCAACATCCAGGGCAGACTGGACGAGATCTTCCGGCAGCAGGAGTCGGCGCAGTTCGGCACCGGCCGCTACGCCCTGCTGTTCAAGCCGGGCACGTACAACGGGCTCAACGCCCAGATCGGCTTCTACACCTCCATCGCCGGCCTCGGCCTCTCCCCCGACGACACGACCATCAACGGCGACGTGACGGTCGACGCGGGCTGGTTCGACGGCAACGCCACGCAGAACTTCTGGCGTTCGGCGGAGAACCTCGCCCTCGTCCCGGTCAACGGCACCAACCGCTGGGCGGTGTCGCAGGCGGCGCCCTTCCGGCGCATGCACGTGCGCGGCAGCCTCAACCTCGCCCCCGACGGCTACGGCTGGGCGAGCGGCGGCTACATCGCCGACAGCCGGATCGACGGCAGCGTCGGACCGTACTCCCAGCAGCAGTGGTACACCCGGGACAGCTCGGTCGGCGGATGGCTCAACGCCGTGTGGAACATGGTGTTCTCCGGCGTGGAGGGCGCGCCCGCGCAGAGCTTCCCCGACCCGCCGTACACCACGCTGGAGACGACGCCCGTCTCCCGGGAGAAGCCGTTCCTGTACCTCGACGGCGACGCGTACCGCGTCTTCCTGCCGGAGAAGCGCACCAACGCACGCGGGGTGTCCTGGGGCAACGGCACCCCGCGCGGCACCTCGCTCCCGCTGACCCAGTTCTACGTCGCCAAGCCCGGCGTCTCGGCGGCCACGCTGAACCAGGCGCTGGAGGAGGGCCTGCACCTGCTGCTGACGCCGGGGATCTACCACCTGGACGGCACGGTCGAGGTGAAGCGCGCGGGCACGGTCGTGCTGGGCCTCGGCTACGCCACGCTCATCCCCGACAACGGCGTCACCGCGCTGAAGGTCGCCGACGTGGACGCGGTCCGGCTCGCCGGGTTCCTCATCGACGCGGGGCCGGTCAACTCCTCGACGCTGCTGGAGGTCGGGCCCGCGGGCGCGTCCGCGGACCACTCCGCCAACCCGATCACCGTGCAGGACGTGTTCATCCGGATCGGCGGCGCGGGCCCGGGCAAGGCGACCACCAGCATGGTGGTCAACAGCCGGCACACGGTCGTGGACCACACCTGGGTGTGGCGCGCGGACCACGGCGAGGGCGTCGGCTGGGAGACCAACCGGGCGGACTACGGCGTGGTCGTCAACGGAGACGACGTCCTGGCCACCGGCCTGTTCGTCGAGCACTTCAACAAGTACGACGTGCAGTGGAACGGCCAGCGGGGCCGCACGATCTTCTTCCAGAACGAGAAGGCGTACGACGCCCCCGACCAGGCCGCCATTCAGAACGGCTCGGTCGAGGGTTACGCCGCCTACAAGGTCGGCGACCAGGTCACCGAGCACGAGGGCTGGGGCCTGGGCAGCTACTGCTACTACAACGTGAACCCGTCCATCGTGCAGCACCACGGCTTCGCCGCGCCGAACCGGTCCGGGGTGCGCTTCCACGGGCTGCTGGTGGTGTCCCTGGGCGGCAACGGGCAGTACGAGTGCGTCATCAACGACACGGGTTCGCCCACGTCGGGGACGTCGACCGTGCCGTCGACGGTGGTGCAGTACCCCTGAGCGTGCCGTGCCGCCCGAGCGTCGTGTCGTGCCGCCGGGCCGGTGCCGCGGCCGGTGCCGGCGCGTAGCCGGTGGGCCGGGCGGTGAAGGTGCCGCGGCCCTGGGTGCGGCTGCGCAGCCGGGTCGCGTAGCCGAACAGCTCGGCCAGCGGCACGGTGGCCGTGACCACGGTCGTACCGCCCCGCGGATCGGAGCCGGTGACCCGGCCCCGGCGCGCGGCGAGGTCGCCGAGGACGGAGCCGACCGCGTCCTCGGGCACCGTGACCGCGACCTCCACGACCGGCTCGAGCAGGACCATCCCCGAGGCGCGCAGGGCGTCGCGGAGACCGAACCGGCCCGCGGTGCGGAAGGCCGTGTCCGAGGAGTCCTTCACGTGGGTCCGGCCGTCGGTGAGCGTGACCCTGAGGCCGGTCACCGGGTGCCCGCCGAGCGGACCCTCGGCCAGGGCGTCACGGCAGCCGGCCTCGACGGCCCGCACGAACTCCTGCGGCACGCCGCCGCCGGTCACCGTCGAACGGAACACGAACCCGCCCTCCTCCCAGGGCTCGACGTCGAGCACGACATGCGCGAACTGACCGGCTCCGCCGTCCTGTTTGACGTGCCGGTGCACGAACCCGGTCACACCCTCGCCGACCGTCTCCCGGTACGCCACGCCGGGACGGCCGACCGCGACCGACAGGCCGTGCTCGCTCCTGACCCGCTCCACCGCGACCTCCAGGTGGAGTTCGCCCATGCCCGACAGCACGGTCTGGCCGGTCTCCGGGTCGGTCCGCACGGCCAGCGAGGGGTCCTCCTCGGTCAGCCGGGCGAGCGCGGCGGCCAGCTTGTCGGTGTCGGTGGAGCGCCGGGCCTCCACGGCGACGTGCACGACGGGTTCGGCCACGCCCGGCGGTTCCAGGACCAGCGGGTCGCCCGGCGCGCACAGCGTCGAACCGGCCCGGGCGGTCTTCAGCCCGACCAAGGCGACGATGTCCCCGGCGACCGCCCGCTCCAGGGGGTCGTGCCGGTCGGCCCGCACCCGCAGGATGCGGCCGACGCGCTCGGTGCGGCGGGTGCCCGCGTCCCACACGGTGTCTCCCTTGTCGATGGTGCCCGAGTAGACCCTCAGGTACGTCAGCCGTCCCGTCGGGGTGGCGTTCACCTTGAACGCCAGTGCGGTCATCGGCGCCGCCGGGTCGGCGGGCCGTTCCTCCTCCGTGCCGTCGTGGGTGCCGCGCACCGGTGGCACGTCCAGCGGTGACGGCAGGTAGGCGACGACGGCGTCGAGCAGCGGTTCGACTCCGCGGTTGCGGTAGGCCGAGCCGCACAGCACCACGACGCCGTCGCCGCCGCGCGTGAGGTCGCGCAGGGCACCGGCGAGGGTGTCCGCGGTGAGGGTCTCCCGGTCGCAGAACTCCTCCAGCGCGGCCGGATGGCGTTCGGCCACCGCCTCCTCCAGCAGCCGTCGCCTGCGTACCGCCTCCTCGCGCAGGACGTCGGGCACCGGGCCCTCCTGGGCGGTCTCCGCGCCGTCGGACCACACGAGCGCGCGCATGCGCAGCAGGTCGACGACGCCGGTGAAGCCGTCCTCGGAGCCGATGGGCAGCTGCACCACCAGGGGGACGGGGTGCAGTCGCGCCCGGATCGAGGCGACGGCCGTGTCGAGGTCGGCGCCCGCCCGGTCCATCTTGTTGACGAACGCGATCCTCGGCACGCCGTGCCGGTCGGCCTGTCGCCACACGGACTCGCTCTGCGGCTCCACCCCGGCGACCGCGTCGAACACCGCGACGGCGCCGTCCAGGACGCGCAGCGACCGCTCGACCTCGTCGGCGAAGTCGACGTGTCCCGGGGTGTCGATCAGGTTGATCCGGTGGCCGTCCCAGGCACAGCTGACGGCCGCGGCGAAGATGGTGATGCCGCGATCGCGCTCCTGCGGGTCGAAGTCGGTGACGGTCGTGCCGTCGTGCACCTCGCCGCGCTTGTAGGTGGTGCCGGTGGTGTAGAGGATCCGCTCGGTGACGGTGGTCTTGCCGGCGTCGACGTGGGCGAGGATGCCGAGGTTGCGGATGGTGGCGAGGGGGTTGGTACGGGTACGCACGGCCGGTGGCCTTTCGCTGGTCCGCGAGCAGGGCGGCGCGATTCCCGGGACGGGCGGTACGTCGGAATGAGGTCACGGCCCTCAGGGCATGCGTGACGGGACGTCAGAGACCGGTCGCGGGCGTCCGGTGCCGGCCGCGCGGCGGACACCGGAGGGCCGAGGACACCAGGATCACCTCGTACCGGGACGGGGGAACGACGGCAGCGGTGCGGATGCGCACGGCCCTGCTCCCCTCACTCGGTCTCGGTGTCGTGGTGAGTGTAGGGAGATCGTCGATGTCCACGCACCGGGTTTTCCGGTGTGCGGAGCCGCGGCGGACGGCGAACGCGAAATGCCGGCCGGGATCTCTCCCGACCGGCATCCCACGTCTGCCTGATCTTGTGTCCGAGGGGGGACTTGAACCCCCACGCCCGATAAAGGGCACTAGCACCTCAAGCTAGCGCGTCTGCCATTCCGCCACCCGGACCAGGTGTCTGTCGCGGCGCGGGGGTGCTCCCCGCGGCGACATGGACAACCATACCAAGGTTTCGCAGCGCCTTTCACCTGCGTTTCCTTCCGCTGAGCGGCGGTCCGCGACCGGCGGGGCCGGGGCACCTAGGGTCGCACCATGAGTGACTGGATGGTTACCGGGAGCCCGCATCCGCGTCGCCGGGCGCGGGCGCTGTCGCCGCTCAGGGAGCATCTGCGGGACACGTTCTGGTTCGCGCCCACCACGGCGATGGTGGGCGTCTTCGTGGTGTGGCTGGTGGCTCAGGAGCTGGATGCCGCGCTGGTCCGTTCGCTGCAGGACGACGGCGACTTCGACCTGCTCGCCGAACTGCTGCGGTTCGCGGCCGACGCGAAGACGGTGGTGACGGCGGTCAGCTCGGCGATGATGACGTTCATCGGCGTGGTGTTCAGCATCTCGCTGGTCGCGGTGCAGATGGCGAGCGGGCAGTTCTCGCCGCGCGTGGTGCGGCTGTTCGTCCGCAGCCGCACCACCAAGGCGACCTTCGCGGTGTTCCTGGCCACCTTCGTCCTGACGCTGCTGGTCCTGACCAGCTACGACAGCACCCCGGACCCGCGTGCCGCCACGTCCGTGCCGCTGGTGCAGTCGGTGCTCACCCTCCTCATGGTCGCGCTGAGCCTGCTGCTCTTCGTGCTGTACGTGAACGTCACGCTGCGGCTGATGCGGATCGGCCATGTGATCGCCCGGATCGCGGCGGAGTCCTTCCGGGCGGCGGCGCTGATGCCGGCACCCGCGGAGGGCGGGGAAACGGACGGGTCGGGTCCGGTCACGGCGTGGGTCGTGCACGAGGGGCGGGCCGGGGTGCTGCGGGACGTCGGCATCGCGCGGCTGGTGCGGGTGGCGCGCGGGCACGGGGTGGTGCTGCGGCTGGTCCCGCGGATCGGTGACTTCCTGGTGCCGGGCACGCCCGTGCTGGCGGTGCACGGCGGGGCCGCGCCGCCGCGCCGGGCCCTGCGGTACACGCTGTCGGTGGGGGTGGAGCGCACCTTCCACCAGGACCTGGCGTTCGGGCTCCGCCAGCTGTCCGACATCGGGCTGCGTGCCCTGTCCCCGGCGGTCAACGATCCGACCACGGCCGTGCAGGCCCTGGACCGGGTCGTGCAGATCCTGGCCGCCCTGTCCCGACGGCCGCTGGACGCGGTGGTGCACCGGGACCGGCGCGGTGCGGCCCGGCTGGTGCAGCCCGTGCCCGGGTGGACGGAGCTGGTGGACCTGGGCTTCGCCGAGGTCCGTGGCTGTGCGGTGGGGGCGCCGCAGGTCTCGCGCCGTCTGCTGGCCGGGCTCGACGACCTGCTGCTGCTCGCGCCGCCGGAGCGGCGCGAGCCCCTGCTGCGCCACCGCGAGCTGCTGCGGCAGGCCGTCGAGCGTGGCACGCCCGCCCCCGCGGACCGGTCCTTCGCGCTGCTGCCGGACCGCCAGGGCATCGGCTGACCCGCTACGGCATGAGGTGGCCGTCCGGGAAGTTCCCCGGCAGCCGCTCCCCCGCCGGGCCGCGGGTGACGGCCCGCACCAGCAGCTCGCCGCCCACGAAGGCGCCGCGCCAGGACGCGCCGTGGCCGCCGAACAGCTCGTCGCGGTCTCCGCGGGAGCGTGCCACGCCGTGGCCGACCTTGAAGGCGCGGATGTGCGGCGCCAGCCTGTCGTACGTCGCCGGGTCGTCCGTGGACAGGGTGGCCACCAGCGCGCCGTTGGAGGCGTTCATCGCGGCGAGCAGCTCGGCCTCGGTGTCGACGAGGACGATGGTGTCGACCGGGCCGAAGGGTTCCGCGTGGTGCAGCGGCGAGGACCGGGGCGGGTTGAGGAGGGTGACCGGGTGGACGTAGGCGGAGGTGTCCTGGCCGGGGAGGAACCGCGCGTCGGCGGCGCTGCCGCGGTGCAGGGGCACGGCGCCCCGGTCGACGGCCTCGGCGACCTGGTCGTGCAGTTCCTTGGCCTTGGCCGCGTTGATGAGCGGTCCGAGGTCGAGCGCCGGGAAGGGGTCGTCCGGTGCCTCGACGGCGAGCGGGTGGCCGACGCGCAGGGTGCGGACCGCCGGGAGGTACGCCGCGAGGAACGCGTCGAACAACCGGCGCTGGACGACGAAGCGCGGGTAGGCGGTGCAGCGCTGCTTGCCGTAGTCGAAGAGGCGCGGGACGACGGCGGCGAGGGTGTCCCAGTCGGTGAAGTTCCAGATGCCCCAGGTGTTGAGGCCCTCCTGTTCGAGGATGTGCCGCTTGCCGAGGTCGGCGACGGCGGTGGCGACGGCGGCGCCGGTGTCGCGGCCGCCGACGAAGGAGACGCAGCCGATCTCGGGCGACCGCACCAGCGCCCGGGACAGCTCGCCCCCGCTGCCGCTGACGAGGGTGACGGGGACGCCCTCGCGGGCGGCGAGCGCGCAGGCCAGGGTGAGGCAGGCGACGCCGCCGTCGGTGGGGGTCTTGGCGATGACCGCGTTGCCCGCGAGGGCCTGGACGAGCAGGGCGTGGACGAGCACGCTCATCGGGTAGTTCCAGCTCGCGATGTTGGACACCGGTCCGTCCAGCGGGGCCCGGCCCTCGGTCATCGCGTCGATGCCGTCGAGGTACCACCGCACGCCGTCGACGGCCCGGTCGACGTCGGCCCGCGCGAGCCGCCAGGGCTTGCCGATCTCCCAGACGAGCAGCAGTGCGAGCAGGTCCCGGTGCTGGGCGAGGGCGTCGAGGGTGGCCGCGACGCGGGCGCGGCGTTCGGGCAGGGGGACGTGGCGCCAGGCGCGGTGCTGGTCGAGGGCGGCGCGTACGGCGCGGTGGGCGGTCGCGCCGTCCAGCCGGGGCGGGCCGGTGACGGGGGTGCCGTCGACCGGGCTGGTGGCGGGCAGGACGCGGCCGTCGGCCCGCCAGCCGGCGCCCCAGAGGTTGAGGACGCGGTCGTCGCGGAACGCCTCGGGGGCGACGGTACGGCAGCGCCGCCAGGCGTCGGCCCAGGCGGTGCCGGACTTGAGGGTGAGGGCCCGGGTGCCCTCGGCGGCGGCCGTCATGCGCGGGCTCCGTCACGTGCGGCGCCGCCGAGTACGGAGAGGACGTGCCGTGCCGTCTCGGTCGGGGTGCTGCCGACCCGGACCCCGGCCTCCTCCAGTGCCGCCCGCTTCGCCCGGGCCGTGCCCGAGGAGCCGGACACGATCGCGCCCGCGTGGCCCATGGTCCGGCCCTCGGGCGCGGTAAAGCCCGCGATGTAGCCGATGACGGGCTTGGTGACGTGGTCGCGGATGTAGTCGGCCGCGCGTTCCTCGGCGTCGCCGCCGATCTCGCCGATGAGGACGACGAGTTCGGTGTCGGGATCGTTCTGGAAGGCGGCGAGGCAGTCGATGTGGCTGGTGCCGACGACGGGGTCGCCGCCGATGCCGACGCAGGTGGAGAAGCCGGTCTCGCGCAGCTCGTACATCAGCTGGTAGGTGAGGGTGCCGGACTTGGAGACCAGGCCGATGGGGCCCGGCTTGGTGATGTCGGGCGGGATGATGCCCGCGTTGGACTGGCCGGGGCTGATCAGGCCGGGACAGTTGGGGCCGACGACCCGGGCGCCGCGCGCCTTGGCGTGGGCGGTGAACGCGACGGAGTCGTGGACGGGGATGCCCTCGGTGATGACGACGGCGAGGCCGATGCCGGCGTCGGCCGCCTCGGTCACCGCGGCCTTGACGAAGGCGGGCGGCACGAAGACGACGGTGGTGTCCGCGCCGGTGTGTTCGATGCCCTCGCGCACCGATCCGAAGACGGGTACGGCACGTTCGTCGAAGTCGACGGTGCGGCCCGCCTTGCGCGGGTTGACGCCGCCGACCACGTCGGTGCCGGCGGCCAGCATCCGGCGGGTGTGCTTCATGCCTTCGGCGCCGGTCATGCCCTGGACGAGGACCTTGCTCTCCTTGGTGAGGTAGATCGCCATGTCGATCTGTCTCCTTTATCCGGCGGTGGAGGCCGCGGTGGCGTGCCGGGCGGCACGGCG
Source organism: Streptomyces sp. NPDC058985 (assembly GCF_042740985.1). Taxonomy (NCBI): domain Bacteria; kingdom Bacillati; phylum Actinomycetota; class Actinomycetes; order Kitasatosporales; family Streptomycetaceae; genus Streptomyces; species Streptomyces sp. NPDC058985. The sequence goes on from NZ_JBHYJX010000003.1 coordinate 286,031, forward strand.
GGCGGCGCCGTCCATGGTGGTGGCCTGTTCGACCAGGGGATGGGCGCGTGCGTCGAGCAGGGCGCGGCCCCGGGCGGCGTTGTTCCCGTCGAGGCGGACGACGAGCGGTTTGGTCGGCCGGACCTCGTCCAGGGCGCGGACGATGCCGTCGGCGACCGCGTCGCAGGCGGTGATGCCGCCGAAGACGTTGACGAGGACGGACCGCACGGCGGGGTCGGAGAGGACGAGGGACAGCCCGTCGGCCATGACCCGGGCGGAGGCGCCGCCGCCGATGTCGAGGAAGTTGGCGGGCCGGGCGCCGCAGCCGGCGACCACGTCGAGCGTCGACATGACCAGTCCGGCGCCGTTGCCGATGACGCCGACCTCGCCGTCGAGTCTGACGTAGTTGAGGCCCTTGGCGGCGGCCCGCGCCTCCAGCGGGTCGGCGGCCGGGTCCGGGCCGCTTCCCCAGCGGGTCTGCCGGAAGCGGGCGTTGTCGTCGAGGGTGACCTTGCCGTCCAGCGCCACCATCTGCCCCTCGACGGTCCTGACCAGCGGGTTGACCTCGACCAGCAGGGCGTCCTCGCGGACCAGTACCTGCCAGAGCCGGACGAGTACGTCGACGCTCTGGGGTGGCAGGCCGGCGGCGTCCGCGATGCGTACCGCCGTCGCCGTGGTGACGCCCGCCGCCGGGTCGACGGGGACGCGCGCGACGGCCTCGGGCCGCTCGGCGGCGATCTCCTCGATCTCCGTGCCGCCATCGGCGGACGCGATGGCGAGGAACCGGCCGGCCGCGCGGTCCAGGACGTAGGAGACGTAGAACTCCTTCTCGATCTCGACGGGTTCGGCGAGCATGACCGTGCCGACGGTGTGGCCCTTGATGTCCATGCCGAGGACGTCCCGGGCGGCCTGCTCGGCCGCGGCCGGGTCGGCGGCGAGCCGTACGCCGCCCGCCTTGCCGCGTCCGCCGGTCTTCACCTGCGCCTTGACGACGGCGCGGCCGCCGAGCGCGCGGGCGATCTCGCGGGCCCGTGCGGGCGAGTCGGTGACCTCGGCCCTCGGCACCACGATGCCGTGTGCTGCGAAGAGTTCCCTTGCCTGGTGTTCGTACAGGTCCATTCCGGCTCCTGACTGAAAGTGCCGCACGCCCCCTGGACACCACCCACCGGATGCGGGATAACAAGCTTCATACAGTATTCGTCGACTGTATGCAATCTACCGCGAGAGCGCCCCAACCCCTCGTGAAGGGACAGGACTTCGCCATGCCCGACGACACCCAGGACCTCATCTCCGGCGGTCACCTCGTCGCCAAGGCACTCAAGGCCGAGGGGGTCGACCGCATCTACACCCTGTGCGGCGGCCACATCATCGACATCTACGACGGCTGCGTCGACGAGGGCATCGAGGTGGTCGACGTACGCCACGAGCAGGTCGCCGCGCACGCCGCCGACGGCTACGCCCGCATCACCGGAAAGCCCGGCTGCGCGGTGGTCACCGCGGGACCGGGGACCACCGACGCCGTCACCGGTGTCGCCAACGCCTTCCGCGCCGAGTCACCGATGCTCCTGATCGGCGGTCAGGGCGCGCACACCCAGCACAAAATGGGGTCGCTCCAGGACCTCCCGCACGTCGACATGATGACGCCGATCACCAAGTTCGCGGCGACCGTGCCGGACACCGCGCGGGCCGCGGACATGGTGTCGATGGCGTTCCGCGAGTGCTACCACGGCGCGCCGGGCCCCTCCTTCCTGGAGATCCCGCGCGACGTGCTGGACGCCAAGGTGGCCGTGGAGAAGGCGCGGGTCCCGAAGGCGGGGGCGTACCGCGCCTCGACCCGGTCGGCCGGCGACCCGGACGCGGTCGAGCGCCTCGCCGACCTGCTGGTGCACGCGGAGAAGCCGGCCATCCTGCTCGGCAGCCAGGTGTGGACGACCCGGGCGACCGAGGCCGCCGTCGATCTGGTCCGCACGCTGAACGTCCCGGCGTACATGAACGGCGCCGGCCGCGGCACCCTGCCGCCCGGCGACCCGCACCACTTCCAGCTGTCGCGCCGGTACGCCTTCTCCAACGCGGACGTCATCGTCATCGTCGGCACGCCCTTCGACTTCCGCATGGGCTACGGCAAGCGGCTGTCACCGGACGCGACCGTGGTCCAGATCGACCTCGACTACCGCACCGTCGGCAAGAACCGCGACATCGACCTCGGGATCGTGGGCGACGCCGGGCTGGTGCTCCGGTCGGTGGCCGAGGCCGCGTCGGGGCGGCTCAACGGGGGCGCGGCCAAGCGCAAGGAGTGGCTCGACGAGCTGCGCGCGGCGGAGCGGACCGCGCTGGACAAGCGGCTGCCGCAGCTGAGGTCGGACGCCTCCCCCATCCACCCCTACCGGCTGGTCAGCGAGATCAACGACTTCCTCACCGAGGACTCGGTGTACATCGGCGACGGCGGCGACATCGTCACCTTCTCCGGGCAGGTCGTGCAGCCCAAGTCACCGGGCCACTGGATGGACCCCGGGCCGCTCGGCACGCTCGGCGTCGGGGTGCCCTTCGTGCTCGCCGCCAAGCAGGCGCGGCCCGACAAGGAGGTGGTCGCCCTCTTCGGCGACGGCGCCTTCTCGCTCACCGGCTGGGACTTCGAGACCCTGGTCCGCTACGACCTGCCCTTCGTCGGCGTGGTCGGCAACAACTCCTCGATGAACCAGATCCGCTACGGCCAGGCCGCCAAGTACGGCAAGGAGCGCGAGCGGGTCGGCAACACCCTCGGCGACGTGCCCTACGACGAGTTCGCCCGGATGCTGGGCGGTCACGGCGAGGAGGTCCGGGACCCCGCCGAGATCGGCCCGGCCCTCAGGCGCGCCCGCGAGTCCGGCAAGCCGTCCCTGGTCAACGTCTGGGTGGACCCGGACGCGTACGCCCCCGGAACCATGAACCAGACGATGTACAAGTGAGGTGAAGGCCCATGACAGCCAAGGCTCTTGAGGGCATCCGCGTCCTGGACATGACGCACGTGCAGTCCGGGCCCTCGGCGACCCAGCTGCTCGCCTGGCTCGGCGCGGACGTCGTCAAGCTGGAGGCGCCGAGCGGTGACATCACGCGCAAGCAGCTGCGCGACCTGCCGGACGTCGACTCCCTGTACTTCACGATGCTCAACTGCAACAAGCGGAGCATCACCCTCAACACCAAGACCGAGCGCGGCAAGGACATCCTCACCGAGCTGATCCGGCGCTCGGACGTCATGGTCGAGAACTTCGGGCCGGGCGCGGTGGACCGGATGGGGTTCACCTGGGACCGCATCAAGGAGATCAATCCACGGATCGTCTACGCCTCCATCAAGGGGTTCGGCGACGGCCCGTACACCGCCTTCAAGGCGTACGAGGTGGTCGCGCAGGCCATGGGCGGATCGATGTCCACCACCGGTTTCGAGGACGGGCCGCCGCTGGCGACGGGCGCCCAGATCGGGGACTCGGGCACGGGCGTGCACGCCGTGGCGGGCATCCTCGCCGCGCTGTACCAGCGGGAGCGCACCGGGCGCGGGCAGCGGGTGAACGTGGCCATGCAGCACGCGGTGCTCAACCTCTGCCGGGTGAAGCTGCGCGACCAGCAGCGCCTGGCCCATGGTCCTCTCGCCGAATATCCCAACGAGGACTTCGGCGACGAGGTTCCCAGGTCCGGCAACGCGTCCGGCGGCGGGCAGCCGGGCTGGGCGGTCAAGTGCGCGCCGGGCGGCCCGAACGACTACGTGTACGTCATCGTCCAGCCGGTCGGCTGGCAGCCGCTCAGTGAGCTGATCGGCCGGCCCGAGCTGGCCGACGACCCGGAGTGGGCGACGCCGCAGGCACGGCTGCCGAAGCTGCCCAAGATGTTCCAGCTGATCGAGGAGTGGTCGTCCACGCTGCCCAAGTGGGAGGTGCTGGAGCGGCTGAACGCCCACAACATCCCGTGCGGGCCGATCCTGTCCACCAGGGAGATCATCGAGGACGCCTCGCTGGCCGCCAACGAGATGGTGGTGACCGTGCCGCACCCCGAGCGGGGCGAGTTCGTGACCGTCGGGAGCCCGCTCAAGCTCTCCGACTCGCCGGTGCGGGTGACCAGTTCGCCCCTGCTCGGCGAGCACAACGAAGAGGTGTACGTCGGCGAGCTGGGTCTCGGCGACGAGGAACTGCGCCTGCTCAAGTCGAACGGGGTGGTCTGACGTGATGGCCGAGGACCGGACGGCACGGGTGCGGGCACTGCTGGACTCCGTGCGGGCCGAGGGGCGCACCGCGCTCACCGCGCCCGAGGGGAAGGCGCTGGCGGACGCCTACGGGATCGCCGTACCGGGCGAGGAGCTGGCCCGGGACGTCGAGGAGGCGGTGGCCTCGGCGGCGCGCTTCGGCGGGCCGGTCGTGATGAAGATCGTCTCGCCCGACATCCTGCACAAGACCGACGCCGGCGGTGTGGTCGTCGGGGTGGAGGGGGCGGCTCAGGTGCGGGCCGCGTTCCGCCGGATCGTCGACAACGCGCGCGCGTACGACGCGTCGGCGCGCATCGAGGGTGTGCAGGTCCAGGAGCTGCTGCCACCGGGGCAGGAGGTCATCGTCGGCGCGGTGACCGATCCGACGTTCGGGAAGGTGGTGGCGTTCGGGCTGGGCGGCGTGCTGGTCGAGGTCCTGGGGGACGTCACCTTCCGGCTGGCGCCGGTGGACGCCGACGAGGCGCTGTCCATGCTGGACTCGATCCGGGCGGCGGAGGTGCTGCGCGGGGTGCGCGGGCGGGCCGGCGTCGACCGGTGGGCGGTGGCCGAGCAGATCCGCCGGGTCTCCGAACTCGTCGCCGACTTCACGGACATCGCCGAGGTGGACCTCAACCCGGTCATCGCCACGCCCGAGGGCGCGGTCGCGGCCGACATCCGGGTCGTCCTGGCCACCGACACGCCGAAGGAGCGCCGCCGGTACACGCGCGAGGAGATCCTCACCTCGATGCGGCGCCTGATGCAGCCCTCCTCGGTGGCGGTGATCGGCGCGTCGGGCGAGCCCGGCAAGATCGGCAACTCGGTGATGCGCAACCTCGTCGACGGCGGCTTCGCGGGCGAGATCCACCCGGTGAACCCGAAGGCCGATGACATCTTGGGCCGCAAGGCGTACAAGAGTGTCACCGACGTTCCCGGTGAGGTGGATGTGGCGGTCTTCGCGATCCCCGCGCGGTTCGTGGCGGCGGCCCTGGAAGAGGTGGGGCGCAAGCGGATCCCCAACGCCGTGCTCATCCCCTCCGGCTTCGCGGAGACCGGCGAGCAGGCGCTCCAGGACGAGATCGTGGCGGTCGCCGAGCGGTACGGCGTACGGCTGCTCGGGCCGAACATCTACGGCTACTACTCGACCTGGCAGGACCTGTGCGCCACGTTCTGCACGCCGTACGACGTCAAGGGCGGGGTCGCGCTGACCTCGCAGTCGGGCGGGATCGGGATGGCGATCCTGGGTTTTGCGCGGACCACGAGAACCGGCGTGTCGGCCATCGTCGGCCTGGGCAACAAGTCGGACCTGGACGAGGACGACCTGCTGACCTGGTTCGGTGAGGACCCGCGCACCGAGTGCATCGCGATGCACCTGGAGGACCTCAAGGACGGGCGCGCGTTCGTCGAGGCCGCGCGGGCGACGGTGCCCAGGAAGCCGGTGGTCGTGCTCAAGGCGGGGCGGACGGCGGCGGGCGCGAAGGCCGCCGGATCGCACACCGGGGCGCTCGCCGGGGACGACGCCGTGTACGACGACATTCTCCGGCAGGCGGGCGTCATCCGGGCACCCGGGCTGAACGAGATGCTGGAGTACGCGCGCGCGTTGCCGGTGCTGCCCGCGCCGGAGGGCGACAACGTGGTGATCATCACCGGGGCGGGGGGCAGCGGCGTGCTGCTCTCGGACGCGGTGACGGACAACGGCCTGTCGCTGATGGAGATACCGCCGGACCTGGACGAGGCGTTCCGCGCGTTCATCCCGCCGTTCGGCGCGGCGGGCAACCCGGTGGACATCACCGGGGGCGAGCCGCCGTCGACGTACGAGGCGACGATCCGGCTGGGTCTGGAGGATCCGCGCGTCCACGCGCTGGTCCTCGGCTACTGGCACACCATCGTCACTCCCCCCATGGTGTTCGCCGAGCTCACCGCGCGCGTGGTGGGCGAGTTCCGCGCGCGGGGTGTCGAGAAGCCCGTGGTGGCCTCCCTGGCGGGCGACGTCGAGGTGGAGGAGGCGTGCCAGTACCTCTTCGAGCACGGGGTCGTGGCCTACCCGTACACGACCGAGAAGCCGGTCGCCGTCCTCGGGGCGAAGTACCGCTGGGCGCGGGCGGCGGGGCTGCTGGGGGGCGGCACATGAGGTGAGGCCGCGGAGGGCCGGCCGACGGGTGCGCGTCGGCCCGGCCCCGGGACCCGCGCTGCGCACGAAAGGCATGGGACAGGGGGCGCTGGCCAGTTCTTTCGACGCAAGGGGTGCGAACGACATGACAACCACGGACGTCACACGGGTCGCCGTCCACCGGGAGGTGACCGACCGCAACGGACGCGTCTACCGCGTGGGCGAGTCCGACATCGACATCATGGGGCGCAAGCGCAAGTGGATGGTGATCCTGCCCTGGGTCGGCATGATGGGCATCTCCTCCGCCGAGTACGCGTTCGCGTCCGCCGAGGACACGCTCCACGAGGCACACAACTGGTCCAGCGGCAGCATCTACTGGATGATGACCGTCTGGATCTTCTGCCAGGCCGCGGTCGCGTTTCCGGCCGGGCGCCTGCGGGAGAACGGCAGGCTGCCGGCCCGCTGGGCGATGATGCTGGGTTCGGGCGGCACGTTGCTGGGCTATCTGTCGCTGGCGTTCGCGCCGCACGTCGTGCTCGCCTTCATCGGCTTCGGCGTCTTCAGCGGCATGGGCGCGGGCATGGTGTACGCGACCTGCGTCAACATGGTCGGCAAGTGGTACCCGGAGCGCAGGGGCGGCAAGACCGGCTTCGTCAACGGCGGTTTCGCCTACGGTTCGGTGCCGTTCGTCTTCATCTTCCACGGCTACATGGACGGCTCCAACTTCCGCTGGGTGCTGGTCTCGGCGGGTGTCTTCCTGGCCGCGATGGTGGCCCTGGCCGGCTTCTACTTCCGGGACCCGCCGAAGAACTGGTGGCCGGCCGCCATCGACCCGCTGAACCCGCCGGACGACCCGCGGGCCCGGCGTTCACTGGAGAAGAACCCCCCGGCCACCAAGCAGTACTCCCCGCTGGAGGCCTGGCGGACCGGCCGGGTGGCGCTGATGTGGTTCTGTCTCGCCTGCACCTCCGGCGTGAACATCTTCGGCATCGCCTTCCAGGTCGACATCGGTGAGGAGGCGGGCTTCGCGGCAGGCATCGTGGCCACGGCGATGTCGCTGAAGGCGATCGTCAACGGCACCGGGCGCGGCGTCATCGGCTGGCTCTCCGACCTCTACGGCCGCAAGCAGTGCCTGCTCTACGTGTGCGCCATCCTTGGTCTCGCCCAGTTCGGCATCATCTGGTCTGCCGAGATCAGGAACCTGCCGCTGTTCCTGATCTTCTCCGCCGTCTCCGGCTTCGGTGGCGGTGCCATCTTCCCGATGTTCGCGGCGCTGACGGCGGACTACTTCGGCGAGAACAACAACGCCACCAACTACGGGATGGTCTACAGCTCCAAGCTCGTCTCCGGTCTGGGTGCGGGCATGGGTGCCGTGGTCGTGGGCGCCTGGGGTTACAACGGAGCCTTCACCCTGGCGGGCTGCATCTCGATCTTCGCGGGATTCATGGCGCTGTTCCTGCAGCCGCCCGGACGGCCGAAGGGCAAGCGCATCGCGCCCAACCCCCGGCCGCTCGGCGAGGAGTGAGCGCACCACGCGGCTTCGCGCGGTTTCGCGCGGCCGGAATCACCCTGACGGACAGGACGCACGGGACGACCGCCGAGCACGAGCT
>NZ_JBHYJX010000004.1:0-23651 GCF_042740985.1 Streptomyces sp. NPDC058985
TTTATCCCCCCCCCCCCCGGCCCCCGCGGGGGGGGGGGGCCCCGTCTCCGTCTCGCCGGTGCCGCCTACGGCTTGAGCACCAGGGTGTCGCTCGTGCTCTCGTCGACCGCCTTCTTGGAGAAGGCCCACGGCAGCAGTTCACCGTCGGCCCACTTGTCCGTCTGGTCGGTGTAGTGGGCGCTGTAGGCGTGTCCGGAGGCTCCGGTGAGATTGATCCACCGGGACTTGTCGAGGTCGCCGAGGTTGACCACCATCCGCATGGACGGCACCCACACCACCCCGTAGCCGCCGGCCGCGTTCCAGCCGGCGGCGTTGACCGCGGCCTCGCCGCCGCTGAGCTTCCACGGGCCGCGGTTGAGGGCGTACTTCACGAAGCCGGGGCCCTCGGTGCCCAGGGTCTGGTTGTTCAGGAACAGGCGGTGCAGCCGGCCCCAGTTCCAGGTGTCGATGTCCTTGCCGAGCTTGGCGGTCAGCTCCCAGCGGGCGTCGATCATGGCCCGCTCGAACAGGTCGTCCCGGTTCTTCTCGGCGCCGTCGCGGGCGCCGGAGTCCGGCGTGGTCCACCAGTCGCTCTTCGGGTTCTGCATCTGGGTGCGGACCACCTCGAACCAGCGGTCGCCGCCGTCCGGCTGGGCCTGGTCGGCGTCGCGCCGGCCGCACTCGCGGACCTTGTCGACCTCGTCCGCGGGCCCGGTGGTGTTGACCGGGTCGACCCACAGGCACTGGCCCTTGACCCGCAGCTCCTTGGGGAGCTTGTTGCCGAAGGCCAGCTTGAGGACGTTGCGCCAGACGGCGTTGAAGTACGCGGCGGCGGCCGAGTCGGCGTCCTGGGTGTAGTCCCAGCCCTCCAGCAGCTTCTGCGCCTCGCGGACGTCCTTGTCGCCGACGTCGATCTTGAGCAGCTGGGGCACGAGCAGCTTGGCCATCTCGCTGCTGTTGTCCAGCTGCATCTGACGCATGTCGTCGGTGGAGATCTTGCCGCCGTCCTTGATCTTCTGCTCGATCAGGGAGGTGATGCGCTGGCTGCGGGTGCCGTAGCCCCAGTCCGTGGTCAGCGTGTACGGGTAGTCCTCGCCGACGACGGCCTGGTTGGCGGTCACGATGTAGCCGCGCTCCGGGTCGTACTCGTAGGGCAGCTCGTCCTGGTCGATGTACTCGCCGGTCCAGCGGTACTCGGGGCTCCAGCCCGGCGCCGGGACCGAACCGTCGTGGCCCTCGGCGCGCACCGGGATCTTGCCGGGCAGGGTGTAGCCGATGTGCTCGCTGTCGGCGTAGACCAGGTTCTGCGAGGGCACGTCGAAGAGGGTGGCGGCCTCGCGGAAGTCGTCCCAGTTCCTGGCCCGGTCGATCGCGAAGACGGAGTCCATCGTGTTGCCCGCGTCGAGCGCGGTCCAGCGCAGCGCGACGCCGTAGCCGTCGCCGCGGTCGGGGGCGGCGGTGTCGACGGTGGCCTTCTTGCCGGTCTGCACCAGTTCGCTGTCGCGGTCGGACAGGAGCGGACCGTTGTTGGTCTCGCGCACGACGATGGTCTTGGACTCACCGCCGGCGACCTTGATGGTCTCGCGCCGCGTCTGGAAGGGCACCACCTTGCCGTCGTACTGGTAGCCCTCGCCGGTGATCTTCTCCAGGTAGAGGTCGGTGACGTCGACGCCGGAGTTGGTCAGGCCCCAGGCGATCTGCTGGTTGTGGCCGATGACGACGCCGGGCATGCCCGCGAAGGTGTAGCCGGACACGTCGTACTGGCACTTCGCGGAGACGGTCCGGCAGTGCAGGCCCATCTGGTACCAGACGGACGGCAGGGACGGGGACAGGTGCGGGTCGTTGGCCAGCAGCGGCTGTCCGGTGATGGTGTGCTTGCCGGACACGACCCAGGAGTTGGAGCCGATGCCGTTGCCGTTCACGCCGACGGCGGTGGGGAGGTCGTCCAGGACGTCCTGGAGGCCGGAGAGCTGGCCTTCGAGGGCGTTGCCCGTACCCGTACCGGTCCCGGTACCTGTGCCTATCCCTGTGCCGGTCCCGGTACCCGTGCCCGTTCCGGAGCCGGACGAGGCGTCGTCGCCGCCGGACGGGCCGCCGCCGTCGAACGTCCGGGTCAGCTCGTCGTACTGGCCCTCCTGGACGATCGCCTTGTTCCGGTCGTACGGATACGCCGGGTACAGGTCGGCGATCTGCTTGGGACCGAGACGGCTGGTCATCAGGGCGCGGTCGACCTCGTCCTGCATGTTGCCGCGCAGGTCCCAGGCCATCGCCTTGAGCCAGGCCACCGAGTCGACCGGGGTCCACTCCTGCGGCTTGTAGTCGTTGGTGAAGCCGAGGGCGGCGTACTCCAGGGAGATGTCCTTGCCGTCCTTGCCCTTCAGGTAGGCGTTGACTCCCTTGGCGTACGCCTGGAGGTACTTCTTCGTGGAGTCCGACAGCTTCTCGTCGTACTCCTTCTTCGCCACCCGGTGCCAGCCCAGGGTGCGCAGGAACTCGTCGTTGTCGACCTGGCTCTTGCCGAACATCTCCGACAGGCGCCCGCCGGTCATGTGCCGGCGCACGTCCATCTCGTAGAACCGGTCCTGCGCCTGGACGTAGCCCTGCGCCATGAACAGGTCCTCGTCGGTGGAGGCGTAGACCTGCGGGATGCCGTAACCGTCGCGCTTGACGTCGACCGGACCCGACAGTCCGTCCAGCGTGATCGAGCCCTTGGTCTGCGGGAAGGACGCGCGGACGGTGCTGATGGACCAGTACGCCCCGTAGGCGAGGCCGCCGATGATGGCCAGCACCAGCACGAGGACGAGCAGGCGCCCTTTGCGCCCCTTCTTCCTGCCGGACGTGCCGGGCTGCTGACCCGTGGAGGCGGTGGTGTTGGGGGGCATCGCTGTCCTTGCTGTCCTATACACGAGCGGCAGGGGCGGGCTGTGCTTTGTACTGAGCGCTGGAGCAACTCTAGGCGCAGGCCCGGCCAGCCCTTGACGCGGAGTGGGGTACCGCGGCGCACGAGCGTTCGATCTTGCCAAGAAGAGCGTCAAGAAAGCGTCAAGAGTTAGGTAAGGTAACGAAGTAGTTGTCCGCAGAGCATGGTGGCTTCTTGTGCCATGGGTGGTGCGCCTCGCGCGCCGAACGCGCGCACTCGCCCGCGCTGTGATTCCGTGCTGTGCGCCAGGGAAGGGAACGGCCGCTGACTGTCCACCACCTCAACCAGCTCCTGCTCGTCTGCTCGCTCGTCCTGCTCATCGCCGTCGCGGCGGTACGGATCTCCTCGCGCAGCGGGCTCCCCAGCCTGCTCGTCTACCTGGCCATCGGCGTCGCCATGGGCCAGGACGGCATCGGCGACATCCACTTCGACAACGCCGAACTGGTCCAGGTCATCGGGTACGCCGCCCTGGTCGTGATCCTGGCCGAGGGCGGACTCGGCACGAAGTGGAAGGAGGCGAAACCGGCGCTGCCGGCCGCCTCCGCACTGGCGCTGGCCGGGGTCGCGGTCAGCGTCGGCGTGACGGCGGCGGGCGCGCACTACCTGACGGGGCTGGAGTGGCGGCAGGCACTGATCGTCGGCGCCGTGGTGTCCTCCACGGACGCGGCCGCGGTCTTCTCCGTGCTGCGCAGGATCCCGCTGCCCTCGCGCATAGTGGGCACGCTCGAGGCCGAGTCGGGCTTCAACGACGCCCCGGTGGTCATCCTCGTGGTCGCCTTCTCCGCGGCCGGCCCGATCGAGCACTGGTACGTGCTGCTCGGCGAGATCGCCCTGGAGCTGGCCATCGGTGCCGCCATCGGGCTCGCGGTGGGCTGGCTGGGGGCGTGGGGACTGCGGCACGTGGCACTGCCCGCCTCGGGCCTCTACCCCATCGCCGTCCTCTCCATCGCCGTAGCGGCCTACGCGGCCGGCGCCCTGGCGCACGGCAGCGGCTTCCTGGCCGTCTACCTCGCCTCGATGGTGATGGGCAACGCCCGGCTGCCGCACTGGCCGGCCACCCGCGGATTCGCCGACGGGCTCGGCTGGCTCGCCCAGATCGGCATGTTCGTCCTGCTCGGCCTGCTGGTCACCCCGCACGAACTGGGCGACGACATCCTGCCCGCCCTGGTCATCGGGCTGGTGCTCACCATGGTGGCGCGTCCCCTGAGCGTCGTGCTGTGCCTGGTGCCCTTCCGGGTGCCGTGGCGGGAGCAGGCCCTCATGTCCTGGGCCGGACTGCGCGGCGCGGTGCCCATCATCCTGGCGACGATCCCCATGGTGGAGGGCGTCGCCGGCAGCCGCCGGATCTTCAACATCGTCTTCGTCCTGGTCGTCGTCTACACCCTGGTCCAGGGGCCCACGCTGCCCTGGCTGGCCCGCAAGCTGCGCCTGGGCAAGAGCGACGAGGCCGCCGACCTCGGCATCGAGTCGGCACCCCTGGAGCGGCTGCGCGGACACCTGCTGTCCGTGACGATCCCCGAGGGCTCGAGGATGCACGGCGTCGAGGTCAGCGAGCTGCGGCTGCCGCCCGGCTCCGCGGTCACGCTGGTCGTGCGCGACGGGAAGTCGTTCGTGCCGCTGCCCACGACGGGACTGCGGCGCGGGGACGAACTCCTCGTGGTCGCCACGGACCCCGTCCGCGACGCGGCCGAGGCACGGCTGCGCGCGGTCGGCGCCGGCGGCAAGCTGGCCGGCTGGCTGGGCACGGGGGACAACGGCGGCCGTCACCGGTGAGCGGCTGAGAGGTGCTCGCTTTCACACGGTTGTGCCCCTCTTGATCCCTGTACGATGAGTGCGGCACCTGATCGAACCAACTCTGTCTGATGCAGAGCTGGCGCGACCGTATGGCGGCCGGCACGCCCCCTCATCCGCACGGGCTCCGGCATCTACCGCAGTCCGCGCAAGAGGACAGCTCTCGGCGCTCCCGCACGGCGACAGCCGCGAGGCGGACCGCGCTACCAGGCGGCAGAAAGGCACGGCCGTGGCATCCACGGTCACCCCGTCGAAGAAGTCGCCGGAGGCAGCGCCGCACACCGCGTCCGCCTCCGCCCGCCCTGGATACGGACAGCTGCTGCGCACCCGCGGCGCCTGGACGTTCCTGCTCCCCGGTTTCGCGGCCCGCCAGCCGTTCGCCATGCTGACGATCTCCATCGTGCTGCTCGTGCAGCACACCACGGGCTCCTACGGCGTCGCGGGCGCCGTCGCGGCCGTCACCGGCGTCTCCATGGCCCTGTTCGCCCCCTACAGCGGACGGCTCGCCGACCGCTACGGACAGCGCGCCGTCCTGCTGCCCGGCGTACTCGTGCACGCGGCGTCCGGCCTGACCCTGACCGTCCTCGCGCTCGCGGACGCACCGCTGTGGGCGCTGTTCGCCGCCGCCGTGCCCGCGGGTGCGTCGGTGCCGCAGGTCGGGCCGATGGTGCGGGCCCGCTGGGGCGTCAAGCTCAAGGGCTCCCCCCTGATGAGCACCGCCGCCGCCTTCGAGTCCGTCACCGACGAGCTGACCTTCGTCCTCGGCCCGCTGCTGGCGACCGCCCTGTGCACGGGCATCGCCCCGGCCGCGGGCCTGGTCACCGAGGCCGCGCTCACCCTGGTGGGCGGTCTGCTGTTCGCCGCGCAGAAGAGCACGCAGCCCGAGGTCGGCGGGGCCGACGGCGCGCACGCGCGCGGGGAGCACGTTTCCGCGCTGCGCGTCCCCGGGGTGCGCGTTCTCATCGTCGCCTTCCTGGGCGTCGGCTCCGTCTTCGGCGGCATGCAGGTGTCGCTGGCCGCGTTCACCGAGTCGATCGGCGAGCCCGGCCTGAACGGCGTCCTCTACGGCGTCTTCGCCGCCGGAAACATGCTCTCCGGCCTGGCCTGCGGCGCCATCGCCTGGAAGGTCGCCCCGCAGCGGCGCCTCCTGATCGGTTACGCCGCCCTCGCGCTGACCGCCTCCGGTCTGTGGGCGGCGCAGTCGGTGCTCGTGCTGGCCGGCCTCGGTCTGCTGGTCGGCATCTGCGTCGCGCCCGCCATCGTCACCGGCTACACCCTGGTGGAGGGCCTGGTCCCGGCCGGTGCCCGCACCGAGGCCTTCACCTGGCTGACCGGCGCCGTCGCCCTCGGGCAGGCGCTGGCGGTGACCGTCGCGGGACAGCTGGAGGACGGGTTCTGGAACGGGGCCGGATTCCTGGTGCCGATGGGCGGCACGGTGCTCGCGCTGGCGGTCCTGGTGGCACTGCGCTCACGGCTGGCCTCCCGGCCCCAGGGGCGCACGGTCGCACGTGGCGTCGGTCACCGCGAGCCCGTCGCAGTGGACTGATCCCGAGGAATACGTCACTATGGACCGTCGTTAGCACTCATCGAGTGAGAGTGCCAGGAGGAAGACAGTGCCGACGTACCAGTACCAGTGCACCGAGTGCGGCGAGGGCCTCGAGGCGGTGCAGAAGTTCACCGACGACGCCCTCACCGAGTGCCCGAACTGCCAGGGCCGCCTGAAGAAGGTGTTCTCGGCGGTCGGCATCGTCTTCAAGGGTTCCGGCTTCTACCGCAACGACAGCCGCGGCAGCTCGTCGAGCAGCTCGCCGGCGTCGTCGAAGTCCGGGGCGTCGTCCTCCGCGTCCTCGGACTCGGGTTCGTCCTCGTCGTCGGCCTCCGGCTCGGGTTCGTCCTCGTCGTCCTCCGGCTCCGGTAGCTCCTCCTCCAGCACCACCGCCGCGTAGGCTCCGGGCCGGACGCGGGAAGCGCCCGGCCGCACCAGGTTCTTACGAGACCCTGTCGTCGTACGACGACGGGGTCCTCGGCGTTTCCCGGGCCGGTTAGGGTGCGGACATGGCGAACAAGGTGAATGCCGAGATCGGCGTGATCGGCGGCTCCGGTTTCTACTCGTTCCTCGACGACGTGACCGAGGTCGAGGTGGACACCCCGTACGGGCCGCCCAGCGACTCGCTCTTCCTCGGCGAGATCGCCGGCCGGCGGGTCGCCTTCCTCCCCCGGCACGGTCGCGGCCACCATCTGCCGCCGCACCGGATCAATTACCGGGCCAACCTGTGGGCGCTGCGCTCGGTCGGCGCGCGCCAGGTCCTCGGCCCGTGCGCGGTCGGCGGCCTGCGTCCGGAGTACGGGCCGGGCACGCTGCTGGTGCCGGACCAGTTCGTCGACCGGACCAGGTCCCGCCCGTCGACGTACTTCGACGGACTGCCGCTGCCCGACGGCACCGTGCCCAACGTGGTGCACGTGTCGCTGGCCGACCCGTACTGCCCCACCGGGCGGGCCGCCGCGCTGAAGGCGGCGCGGGGAAGGGACTGGGAAGCCGTGGACGGCGGCACCCTGGTCGTGGTCGAGGGGCCGCGCTTCGGCACCCGGGCGGAGTCCCTGTGGCACCGGGCCCAGGGCTGGTCGGTAGTGGGCATGACCGGTCACCCGGAGGCGGCCCTCGCCCGTGAACTGGAGCTCTGCTACACCTCCCTGACCCTCGTCACCGACCTCGACGCCGGCGCCGAGAGCGGTGAGGGCGTCTCGCACGAGGAGGTGCTGCGGGTGTTCGCGGCCAACGTGGACCGGCTCCGGGGCGTCCTGTTCGACGCGGTGGCCGCACTGCCGGCGACCGGGGAGCGGGACTGCCCGTGCGGGGCGGCGCTGGGCGGGATGGATCCGGGGATCGTGCTGCCGTAGGGGGGATGGCCGGGGGACGCGCCGCCGCAGGACGGGACGGCCGGGGGACGCGCCGCCGCAGGACAGGACGGCCAGGGGACGCGCCGCCGCAGGACAGGACGGCCAGGGGACGCGCCGCCGCAGGACAGGACGGCCAGGGGACGCGCCTCCGCAGGACGGAACGGCCAGGGGACGCGCCTCCGCAAGGCGGAATGGCCGGGGGACGCGCCTCCGCAGGGCGAGACGGGGACGGCTCTCCGGTTCAGGCGGAACGTCCCCTTCGGGTGGCGGAGTTGTCCACAAGCGGGCGGTGGTCCACGGGTCTCGGCGGGGTCCGGCGAAAAGCCTCATCGTGGGAGCGCAAGCCGATCCCTCGTCGCAGGTGGTGGTCACCGTGTCCCGTTCCGTCCTTCCCTTCCCCGGCCCGTCCCCGCTCGGCACCGACGCGCCACCCACCGGCGTGGTGCCGCCCTTCGCCCCGGTGCGGGTGCGCGGCGGACGGCACCGCCTGCACCGGCTCGTCCGGCACCGGCGGCGCGTCGTGGCCGCCGGGCTCGCCGTCACCGCCGCGGCGCTGGTGGCCGCGGGCCCGCAGCCGGGGGCCGCTGGGCCGGACCCGGGGCGGGCACGCGGACATCCGGTGGCCGAACAGACGCGCGAGCGGCCCGGCCCGCGGCTTGTGGCGGCGCCGGTACGGATCGCGGACGCGGAGACGGTACGGCTGCTCGGTCCGGGCGACCGCGTCGACGTGGTCGCGACCGAGGACGCCGGCGACGCCTCCGTGATCGCGCGCGGGGCGCGGGTGACGAAGGTGCCGGAGCCTGTGGACGGGGCGGCGGGCGGGGCGCTGGTCGTGGTGTCGGTGGACCGCGACACCGCTCACCGGCTGGTCGGCGCGGGTACCACGGGGCGGTTGGCGGTGACTCTGTGCTGAGGCCGTCAAGTCCCTCGTTCGAGGGGCCGGATTGGACAGGACGGCCCAACGCTGACGTAGGTTGCGGAGCGCTCCATTCCAACACCTGTTCAAGCGAGGAGAACGTCCACCGTGAGCGAGAAGAGCGACCCGAGTCTCTGGCAGGGCTTCAAGGCCTTCCTGATGCGCGGAAACGTCATCGACCTGGCGGTGGCGGTCGTCATCGGCGCCGCCTTCACCAACATCGTCAACTCGGTGGTGAAGGGGGTCATCAACCCGCTGATCGGGGCGTTCGGCACGCAGAGCCTGGACAGTTACAGCTCCTGCCTGAAGGGCCCGTGCACCGGGACCGGCGACACCGCGACGGGCGTGCGGATCCTGTGGGGCTCGGTGCTGGGCGCCACGCTCTCGTTCCTGATCACCGCGGCCGTCGTCTACTTCCTGATGGTCCTGCCCATGGCGAAGTACCTGGCCCGGCAGGAGGCCCGCCGCAAGGCCAAGGAGAGCGCCGAGGAGATCATCGAGGTCACCGAGCTGGAGGTGCTCAAGGAGATCCGGGACGAGCTGGTCGCGCAGCGCGGCTCGGGGCACGACCGCTCCTAGCGGCAGCGGCGGCAGCCGCCGGGCGGGGGCCCGCGCGGCTCACAGGTGGTGCGGCGGCTTCTCGTCGAGGAAGCGCTTCAGGTCGGCCGCGCTGTCGCCCTCGGGCCGCTCGCCCCAGCCGCGGTCGGTATCGTCCGACGTCTGCTGGTCCAGCGGGTCGTCGAAGACCAGCGCCGGCCTGGGCGCGCGCGGCTCGGGTTCGGGGGCGGTACTCATGGGTCCAGGGTACGGCCCCGCTCCACAAGCGGACCGGCGTCGTCTCTGCTGTGCTGGGAGCCATGACGTCCAGTCCCCAGCCCGCGGGCGCACCCTCGGGACCGCCCGGCGCCCGCCCCCCTGTCCGCAGGCTGAAGGCCCGCGGGCGGCAGGAGGCGCACCGTTCCGCCACACCGCTCGAGCTCTTCTTCGACCTGTGCTTCGTCGTCGCCATCGCCCAGGCGGGCGTGCAACTGGTGCACTCGGTCGCCGAGGGCCATGCCGGCGAGGGCGTTCTCGACTACGCGATGGTCTTCTTCGCCATCTGGTGGGCGTGGATGAACTTCACCTGGTTCGCCTCGGCCTACGACAACGACGACGTGCTCTACCGGATCGTCACCCTGGTGCAGATGGCCGGTGTGCTGGTGCTGGCGGCGGGCGTCTCCCGGGCCTTCGAGGAGCACGACTACGTGGCCGTCGTCCTCGGCTACGTGATCATGCGGGTCGCCATGTCGGCGCAGTGGCTCAGGGCGGCGCGCACGGCCGGGGCGGCGGAGCGCGCGATGGCCCTGAGGTACGCCGGGGGCGTGCTGGTCTGCCAGGTCGGCTGGCTGGGACTGCTGGTCCTGCCGGAGGGCGGCCGGGGCTGGCTGTTCCTGGCGATGGTGGTGCTGGAGCTGTGCGTGCCGGTGTTCGCCGAGCGCGGGCACATGTCGTCCTGGCATCCGCACCACATCTCCGAGCGGTACGGGCTGTTCACGATCATCGTGCTCGGCGAGACCATCGCGGCGGCCACGGTGGCGGTGAAGTCGGGCATCGAGGAGAACGACGCCCTGGGCGAGGTGCTGCCGATCGCGGCGGGCGGGCTCCTCATCGTCTTCTCCGCCTGGTGGATCTACTTCGTGGTCCCCGTCCACACCCATCTGAGATCCAACAGGCAGGCGTTCGTGTGGGGCTACGGCCACTACCTGGTATTCGCCTCGGCGGCGGCGATCGGGGCGGGACTGGAGGTGGCCGTGGAACAGGCGGTGGGCGCGGCGCACATCTCCACGCTCGCGGCGTCCGCGGCGGTGACCCTGCCGACGGCGCTGTTCCTGGTCACGGTGTGGGCGCTGCACGCACGGCACTTCAAGGTGGGCATCGCCGAGCAGTTGGTGCTGCCGACCGCCGCGCTGCTGGTGATCTGCTGCACCTTCCTCGGGGACGTGGCGGTGCTGGTGGCCGGAGTCGTCCTGGCGCTGACCGTGGCGGCCGGCGTGACGCTGACCGCGCGGCACACCGGGCGGCGGCGGGGCGCGGCGCCGTCCGCCGCCTGACCGGGTGCGGCCCGCCCCGGCCGCCGGCGTGGACGAGACTGGCGGTATGACAGTTGACGCATTGACGGACGTCGCGGGTCTGCTGGTGGGGCACGCGACGCGGCGCGGCGACGGATGGCTCACGGGGACGACGGTGGTGCTCGCTCCGGAGGAGGGGGCGGTGGCGGCCGTGGACGTGCGCGGCGGGGGCCCCGGCACCAAGGAGACCGACGCGCTCGATCCGCGCAACCTGGTGCAGCGGGTTCAGGCGGTGGTGCTGACCGGCGGCAGCGCGTACGGGCTCGACGCGGCGTCGGGGGTGATGGCCTGGCTGGAGGAGCGGGGACGCGGGGTGCGCGTCGGGCCGGACCCCGCGCACGTGGTGCCGGTGGTGCCCGCGGCCTGCGTCTTCGACCTGGGGCGCGGCGGCGACTTCCGGGCCAGGCCGGACGCCGCCACGGGACGGGCGGCCGTCGAGGCGGCGCAGGCGAGTGCGGACTCCCCCGGCGCCGGGGTGCCGCAGGGATGCGTCGGGGCGGGCACGGGGGCCGTGGTCGGCACGCTGAAGGGTGGGGTCGGCACCGCGAGCACCGTGCTGGACTCGGGCATCACGGTGGCGGCGCTGGTGGTGGCC
Organism: Streptomyces sp. NPDC058985; assembly: GCF_042740985.1. Lineage (NCBI taxonomy): Bacteria > Bacillati > Actinomycetota > Actinomycetes > Kitasatosporales > Streptomycetaceae > Streptomyces > Streptomyces sp. NPDC058985. Next base: position 11,208 of record NZ_JBHYJX010000004.1, read on the forward strand.
AACGCGGCGGGGTCGGTGACGGATCCGGAGACGGGGGTGCTGTACGGGGAGTTGTTCGGCGGCGGGCGGGTCCCGTACCCGGCGCCGGAGGTGCACGAGGCGGCGGGGCGGCGCCTGGCGGAGGTCGCGGCGAGGAACGCACCGCCGCCGTTGAACACCACGCTCGCCGTGGTCGCCACCGACGCCGACCTGTCGAAGGCGCAGGCGCAGAAGCTGGCCGGCACGGCGCACGACGGGATCGCGCGCGCCGTCCGGCCGGTGCACCTGCTCAGCGACGGGGACACCGTGTTCGCGCTGGCGACCGGAGCGCACCCGCTGGCCGAGGGGCAGCCACTCGCGCTGAACGAGGTGCTGGCGGCGGGCGCGGACATGGTGACGCGTGCGATCGTCCGCGCGGTCCGGGCCGCCGGGCCGGTGGACGGACCGGGCGGGGCCTGGCCGTCGTACGGGGAGCTGTACGGCGGGTGACGGGGGAACGGCCGGGCGGTGTGGAAAGGTTGCGGCGGATACCGTCCGACCGGTCGTTGACCAGCGGATTTTGACGGAAGGTCGGGTCGCGCGGGAACTTTTCGCGCGGCTCGCGGGTTTTCCGTGCGTACGTTTTCTCGGTTCCCGGACATGATGTCCGATCGAGGGGCTACGGTATGCACCCACAAGGTGACATGCAGCAACGCCGGGAGAAACCTTGAGCGTTCCGTACGAGACGGCAGCGTACGAGCCACCCGAGTCGCCCGAGTCTCCGGAGGAGCACCTCATGCGGCTGCTGGGTCGCGCCCTGAACTCGTTCGAACTGCCCGACGAGACGATACGGAGCCTGGACTGCGCGCTGGCGCACGACGGTTCCCTGCACTCCGCGCACCACAGCGCGGGGCTGCACCGTGAGACGTACCGGCACACCTGGCTGCTCGCCGACGGTTCGGCGCTCACCCTCTGGGAGCTGGTGCACAACACCGTTCCGGGCGGTGAACCGCAGCACGAGGTGTACCTGGACGACGAGGAGCTGCGCACCGCGACCTCCCGGCTGGCGCTGCCACCGGAGACGCCGGACTTCGAACTGCCGGTGCAGGTGCACCACTCCCCGGTCCCGGCCCCCCGGCACACCTACGTCTCCGACGCCTCGGCGGACCACGCCCGCCGGCTGCTGCGCCGTGCGGAGAACACGGACCGGCCGGGGTCCGAGCTGGCCGAGCTGCTGGCCACGGCGTCCGCGCACCAGATCATCCAGGCCTTCGGCGGTCCCGGCCGCGCGGGCCGCGCCCGGGCCGGGTTCTCGCTCTACGAGCACGCGTTCCTGCTCCGGGACGGCGCCGAGGTCTCCCTCTGGGAGGTCGAGCACACGGCCACGCCCGACGGCCGGCACATGTGCGAGGTCTACGCCAGCGAGGACGCGGCCCGCCGCGCGATGGAGCGACGGGCCGCGCAGCTCTCCTCCTGAGCGGTAAGCGATAAGCGGTGAGCGTGACGGCGGGAGCGTCCGGCCGCCCGGGCTCTACGCGGCCACCGGCTGCTTCGCCCCGGGTGCCTGGGCCGACGGGTCCGCACCGCCGGGCCCCTGGGCCGTCGTCCCCCGCGCCGGTGTGCGCAGGCCCTTGAGGACGATCACCAGGGCCGTGGTGACGCAGACGCCGGCCGCGATGGCGAGCAGGTAGAGCAGCGGGTTGCCGATCAGCGGGACCACGAAGATGCCGCCGTGCGGGGCCCGCAGCGTGGCCCCGAAGGTCATCGACAGGGCGCCGGTGACCGCGCCGCCCACCATCGAGGACGGGATGACCCGCAGCGGGTCGGCCGCGGCGAACGGGATCGCGCCCTCGGAGATGAAGGAGGCGCCCAGCACCCAGGCGGCCTTGCCGTTCTCGCGCTCGGCGGCGTTGAAGAGCCGGCCGCGCACGGTGGTGGCCAGGGCCATCGCCAGCGGCGGGACCATGCCGGCCGCCATCACCGCCGCCATGATCTTCATGGCCGAGTCGCTGGGACTGGCGACCGCGATGCCCGCGGTGGCGAAGGTGTAGGCGACCTTGTTGACCGGGCCGCCGAGGTCGAAGCACATCATCAGGCCGAGGAGCGCGCCGAGCAGGATGGCGTTGGCGCCGGACAGGCCGTTCAGCCAGTCGGTCATCGCCGACTGGGCGGACGCGATCGGTTTGCCGATCACCACGAACATCAGGAACCCGACGATCGCCGCCGAGACCAGCGGGATCACCACCACCGGCATGATGCCGCGCAACGCCTTCGGGATGCGCACCCGTTGGACGGCCAGCACCACGGCACCCGAGATCAGACCGGCCGCCAGACCGCCGAGGAAGCCCGCGTCGACGGTCAGCGCGATCGAGCCGCCGACGAAGCCGGGGACCAGGCCCGGCCGGTCGGCCATGCCGTAGGCGATGTAGCCGGCCAGCACCGGGACGAGGAAGGCGAAGGCCACGCCGCCGATCTGGAACAGCAGGGCCGCCCAGCTGTCCGCCTGGGTCCACCCGAAGTGGTCCATCACGGACGGCGCCTTGTTGATCTCGTAGCCGCCGATCGCGAAGCCCAGGGCGATCAGCAGACCGCCCGCGGCGACGAAGGGGACCATGTAACTGACTCCGGACATCAGCCACTTGCGGAGCTTCGTTCCGTACCCCTCGCCGGACTCGCCGCCCCGCTCGACCGGCGTCGCACCGGCGGAACCGGGCGAGGCCGTCGCCCCGGCCGCCGTGACCTCGCCGCGGGCCGCCTTCCCGCGGACCTCGCCGATCAGCTCGCCCGGCCGGTTGATGGCGGCCTTGACGCCGGTGTCGACGGTGGGCTTCCCGGCGAAGCGGTCCTTCTCGCGCACCGGCACGTCGTGGGCGAGGATCACGCCGTCCGCCGCCGCGATCACCGCGGGGTCCAGCCGGTCGAACCCGGCCGAGCCCTGGGTCTCGACGGCGACCTCGACGCCTTCCTCACGGCCCGCGTTCTCCAGCGACTCGGCGGCCATGTAGGTGTGCGCGATGCCGGTGGGGCAGGAGGTGACGGCGACGATCCGGAAGGGGCGCTCGGGCGGTCCGGGGGCCTCCCGCTCGCCGGTGCCGACCGTGGCGGCCCCGGCGGAGGCCGCCGCCGGGGTCGCCACGGAGTCCTCGTTGGCGGAGACCCCGACGGCGGAGTCCTCGTCGGCGGCGGCCGCGGGCTCCTCGCCGCGGATCAGCGCCGCCGCGTCCGCCGGGTCGCCCACCGCGCGCAGCGCGTCCGTGAACTCGGCGTTCATCAGCTGCCGGGCCAGGGAGGAGAGGATCGTCAGGTGGGCGTCGTCGGCGCCCGCCGGTGCGGCGATCAGGAAGACCAGGTCGGCCGGGCCGTCCGCCGCCCCGAAGTCGATGCCCCGCGCGCTGCGCCCGAAGGCCAGCGTGGGCTCGGTGACGTGCTCGCTGCGGCAGTGCGGGATGCCGATGCCGCCGTCGAGGCCGGTCGGCATCTGCGCCTCACGGGCGGCCACGTCGGCGAGGAAGCCCTCCAGGTCGGTCACCCGGCCCCGGGCCGCCATCCGCTCGGCGAGGGCGCGCGCCGCCGCTTCCTTGGTGTCGGCGGACAGGTCGAGATCGACCAGGTCCGCACTGATCATGTCGCTCATCGCGGGCTCCTTAGCTCGCGTATCGCCCGGAACACGGGGTGCGGGGCGGGGGCGGGGAGGGGGGCGCTTCGGTGGAGGCCGGGGATGTGGCCGGGGATGTGGCCGGGGATGTGGCCGGGGGTCATGGCGTCGGCTCCCGCAGGGCGCGGTCCGTCGGTACCTCGGTGGTGACCGTCACGGCGGACGGATCCAGGTCGTCCGGCGTCGGCATCACGCTGCCCGGCAGCCGGACGGCGGCGGCGCCGTGCGCGACGGCGGAGGCGAGGGCGCCGGGCCCCGCTCCCCGGGCGATCAGGAATCCGGCGAGGGAGGAGTCGCCGGCGCCCACGTTGCTGCGGACGGCGTCCACGCGGGCGGTGCCGAACCAGGTGCCGTCCTCGGCCACGAGCAGTTGCCCGTCGGCGCCCAGGCTGGCGAGCACGGACCGGGCGCCCAGCTCCCGCAGTTCCTCGGCGGCCTTCACGGCGTCGCCGACCGTGGCGAGGGGGCGTCCGACGGCCTCCGCGAGTTCCTCGGCGTTCGGCTTGACCACGTCGGGCCGCTCGCGCAGGGCCTGGAGCAGGGCGGGCCCCGAGGTGTCCAGCGCGATGCGGGCTCCGGCGGCGTGCGCCCGGGCGACCAGCTCGGCGTACCAGGAAGGGGCGAGGCCGCGGGGCAGGCTGCCGCAGCAGGCGATCCAGTCGGCGCCGGGCGACTGGCTCCGTACCGTCTCCAGGAGCAGTTCCCGTTCGGCGGGCGACAGTTCGGGACCCGGCGCGTTGATCTTCGTCAGGACGCCGTCGGCCTCGGCGAGCGCGATGTTGGAGCGGGTGGCCCCGGCGATCGGCACCGGCGCGACCTCGATGCCCTGGGAGTCCAGCAGGTCGGCGACCAGCGCTCCCGGCGCCCCGCCGAGCGGCAGCACCGCCACCGTGCGCCGGCCGGCCGCCGCCACCGCCCGCGACACGTTCACGCCCTTGCCGCCCGGGTCCACGCGCTCGCCCGTGGCCCGGACGACCTCGCCTCGGTCGAGCGCCGGCACCTCGTAGGTGCGGTCCAGGGACGGGTTGGGGGTGACGGTGAGGATCATGCGCGTACCACTTCCGTGCCGGCGCGCTCGACGTCGGCCGCGTCCTCGGGGCTCAGCCCGCTGTCGGTGATCAGCAGGTCCACGTCGTGCAGGGCGCCGAAGCGGGCGAAGTGCTCCTGGCCGTACTTCGAGGAGTCGGCGACCAGCACCGCACGGCGGGCGGCGGCCACGGCGGCCCGCTTGACGGCGGCCTCGGCGAGGTCGGGGGTGGTCAGTCCGTACTCGACGGAGAAGCCGTTGGCCGCCACCACCGTGACGTCGGCGCGGATCTCGCCGTACGCGCGCAGCGCCCAGGCGTCCACGGCGGCGCGGGTACGGTGCCGGACCCTGCCGCCGACCAGGTGGAGCTGGATGCCGGGGTGGTCGGCGAGGCGGGCGGCGATGGGCAGGCTGTGGGTGACGACGGTCAGCGAGCTCTCCGCCGGGAGCGCCGCCGCCATGCGGGCCAGCGTCGAGCCGGCGTCGAGGATCAGCGTGCCCTCGGTGGGCAGTTCGGCCAGGGCCGCCTTGGCGATCCGGTCCTTCTCGTCGGCGGCGGTGGACTCGCGCTCGGCGAGGTCGGGCTCGAAGTCGAGCCGCCCGGCGGGGATCGCGCCGCCGTGCACCCGGCGGAGCAGTCCGGCGCGGTCGAGCGCCGTGAGGTCGCGGCGGATGGTCTCCGCCGTCACCTGGAACTCCTCGGCGAGCGACACCACGTCCACCCGGCCACTGTCCCGGGCGAGCCGGAGGATCTCCTGCTGCCGCTCCGCTGCGTACATGACCGTTCACCTCCGAACTGTGCCCGAACCTGTGGTTTCTCCCGGGAGGCTAACCCCGGTTTTCCGGAATGTAAACAGAGAAACACAGGCGGTCGGACACACTCGGGCATGAACGGGCATGAGCTGCGTGGCCCCGGGCGGCCGGGCTCAGAGCAGCGCGGGCTCCTTCTCCTGCGCCGGCTCCGCCGCCTCGGCCCCCTCCACGTGCTGCGCGGGCCGCTTGGGCAGCGCGAACATCAGCAGGAAGATGACGGCCATCACCCCGGCCACCCAGCCCAGCGCGTTCTGGAAGGCGTCCGCGTAGGCCGGGCCCAGGCGGGCGGGGGTGAGGTGGTCGCTCATCGTGCCGAAGAAGACCACCGACACCAGGCCGAGGCCGAGCGCGTTGCCCATCTGCTGCACGGTGTTGATGAGCCCGGACGCGGCGCCGGCGTGCTCACGCGGCACCTGGGACAGCACCGCGTCGGTCAGCGGCGCGACGATCAGGCCCATGCCGAGGCCCATCACGGTGAGCGGCAGCGCCATCTGCCAGGACGCGATGCCGAGGCCGTAGCGCCCGGCCTCCCAGATGTAGAGCAGCACTCCGGCCGCCATCACCAGCGCGCCCGCCTGGAGTACCCCGCGCCCGAAGCGGGGGACCAGCAGCTGCACCGACACCCCGGCCGCCACCGAGACGGCGATCGAGAACGGCACTCCGGTGAGCCCGGCCCGCAGCGCGCTCCAGCCGAGTCCCACCTGCATGTACAGCGTCCACACCAGGAAGAAGACGCCGAGCGCGATACCGAAGACGGTCTGCACGGCGATCCCGGCCGCGAAGCTCTTCACCCGGAACAGCGACAGCTCGACCAGCGGCGAGCCGTCCCGCGCGCTCTTGCGCCGCTCGTACGCCACCAGCACCGCGAGGACCACGAGCGAGCCGGCCATCGACAGGTACCCCCACAGCGGCCAGCCCAGCTCCTCACCGCGGGTGAGCGGGTAGACCAGCATCAGCATGCCGAGGGTGACCAGGGCGACCCCGACCAGGTCCAGCCGCAGGGCGCGCGGTGCCTTGGACTCCGTGATGAAGCGGCTGCCGAGGACGAGTCCCGCGACGCCGACCGGCAGGTTGATGAGGAAGATGGGGCGCCATTCGAGGCCGAAGAGGTTCCACTCGGTGAGCAGGGCGCCCAGCAGCGGGCCGGAGACGGCGCCGAGTCCGACGATCGCGCCGAACAGCCCGAACACCTTGCCGCGTTCGTGCGCGGGGAAGGTGGCGTGCACGATCGACAGGACCTGCGGCACCATCAGCGCCGCCATGGCGCCCTGGAGGATGCGGGAGGCGACCAGCATCTCCGGGTTCACCGCCAGGCCGCACAGCGCGGACGCCAGGGTGAACCCGGCGATGCCGATGAGGAACACCCGCTTGCGGCCGTGGATGTCGCCGAGCCGACCGCCGGTGATCAGACCGGCGGCGAAGGCGAGGGCGTAGCCGGCCGTTATCCACTGGATCTGGCTGACGGAGGCGCCCTCGTCCCGCTGGATCGACGGGATCGCGATGTTGACGATGGTGACGTCGACCAGGTCCATGAAGGCCGCGGTCATCACGATCGCGAGGGCGAACCAGCGGCGGCGGTCGCCCCCGGGCGGGGCGGGTGAAGCGGACGGGGCGGGTGGCGTGTCCGGGGTCTGCGTGAAGGTCATGCGAGGAAGTTAGGAGGGCAGTAGGACGGATCACGTCCTAGATGTGCGGCATCCTCGGTGCCATGACGACGGACACTCCGGCCCGGCTGCTGACGCTCCTCTCCCTCCTCCAGACGCCCCGCGAATGGCCCGGCGGCGAGCTGGCCGACCGGCTCGGGGTCTCCCGCCGCACGGTCCGGCGCGACATCGACCGGCTGCGCGAGCTGGGCTACCCCGTGCAGGCCACCATGGGCGCGGACGGCGGCTACCGGCTGGTGGCCGGCAAGGCGATGCCGCCGCTCGTCCTCGACGACGAGGAGGCGGTGGCCATCGCGGTCGGGCTGCGCGCCGGCGCCGGACACGCGGTCGAGGGCCTGGACGAGGCGTCGGTGCGGGCGCTGGCCAAGCTGGAGCAGGTGCTGCCGTCCCGGCTGCGGCACCGGGTGACCACGCTGCAGGCCGCGACCACGCCGCTGACCAGCGGGGACGGCCCGAGCATCGCGCCCGGCACACTGACCGTCATGGCCTCGACGGTGGCCGGACACGAGCGGCTGCGGTTCGCCTACCGCGCGGGCGACGGCACCGAGTCGCGGCGCGTGACGGAGCCGTACCGGCTGGTGTCGACGGGACGCCGCTGGTACCTCATCGCCTACGACCTCGACCGCGACGACTGGCGGACCTTCCGGGTCGACCGGGTCAGCGAGCCGTTCGCCACCGGCGCCCGGTTCACCCCCCGGGAGCTGCCGACCGGGGACGCGGCCGAGTACCTGCGGCGCTCGATGCAGCGGCGGGGCGACTCGTACGGGATGGAGGTCCTCTTCCTCGAACCGCCCGAGACCGTCGCGGCACGGCTGCCGCAGTGGCTCGGGACGCCGGAGGCGGTGGACGGCGGCACGTCGTGCGTCCTGCGGGCGACGGTGTCCGACGCGCCCGAGTGGATGGCGGTGCGGCTGGCGATGACGGGGCTGGAGTTCCGGGTCCGGCAGCCGGCGGAGCTGGCTGACCGGGTCAGGGAGCTGGGTGCGCGGCTGGGGCGGGCCGCGCCGTCCGGCACGGGATGACGCGGGCGGCGGCTGCGGCGGCGCACCGGCGCCGGGGCCGCCTCGCGCGCATCGGGGCCGACGCCTCCCCCGGACCGCGCGCCTGCGACGGCCCGACCTCCGCCCGGGGACCGACGCTCCGCCGGCGCCCCGCCCGGCTCAGCCCTGCCCGGCTCAACCCCGCCCGGCTCAGTCCCGCCCCGGCGGCTCGCCCTCCCCTTCCTCCCCGTTCTCCCCGTTCTCCCACGGGAAGTCCCGCAGGGTTTCCAGATTCCGCAGGGCCTGCTCCAGAGGGCTGCGTGCCGTCCCGGCGGACATGGCCCAGTGCTCCGCCGCGACGCGCACGGCGGCGCCCGCCACGGCGGCCGCGAAGTGGATCCGGGGCGAGGCCACGAGGCGTGCGGCAACGTTGTCGTCACCGCCGGACATCCGCGCGGCCAGCGCCTCCACGAGTCCGCGTTCCGTGCTGTGGCAGACCTCCGCCCACACCTTGCGCAGCGCCGGACTGCTCCCGGCCAGGCGGATCAGGGTGCGGGCCCACTCCCAGGAGGCGGCCGAGACTCCGGCGCCCGGGGTCAGCGTGTGCCGCACGGCGTGTTCCAGCGCCGCGGGCGGGGACAGCTCGGCCGGGGCGTCGCGGACCGCCCGCACCCAGCGCTCGGCGCCGAGGGCGTACAGCGGGGCGACGGCCTCCTCCTTGGCCGCGAAGTAGCGGTAGAAGGTGCGCGGGGCGATTCCGGCGGCGCGGGCGATGTCCTCGGCCCGGGTGGCTCTGAGGCCCTGGCCGACGAAGAGGCGGGCCGCCGCGCGGGCGATCTCCATACGGGTCTCGGCCTTGCGCCGTTCCGTCAGGGAGACCGGTCCCGACCCGGGGTCGGGGAATGCGGGGATGGTGCTGCTCACTTCGGCAGGCTATGCCGCTGTGGCAGAATCTGCCATTCGGCGGGCCACCCCGGGGTTCAGGTTCGGGGTGTCCCGCCGGCCCGTTCGGGCTCGCGGCAGAGAGGGAGCCGGGCTGCGGCACCCCGGGGGGGAGGGGCGCCGAGCCCGGCTCGGGAAAGTCCCGGCACCGGGGGGAGTGCGTCGGGACGTGGCCTCAAGGGGCGCGGGCCGGTGGTTCCGGGCCGCCTGCGGGCGGGCCCGGTGTTCTTTTTCCCGGGCCCCCGCGGGTTGAAGCAGCGTTGTACGGCCATGTTTGCGCGGGGTTCGGCCACCGGCGTGCGCCCCACCCGCCACGTCACGCCCCCGCGTCACGCGCCGTCGCTACGCCGCCGGGTCACGCGCCGGCGCTACGCCGCCGCCTCGAAGCCGGTCGAGCGGGCCAGCTTCTTCAGCTCGAGCAGCGCGTGCTTCTCGATCTGCCGGATGCGCTCACGGGTGAGGCCGTGCTCCTTGCCGACCTCGGTCAGGGTGCGCTCGCGGCCGTCGACGATGCCGTACCGCATCTTGATGATGGAGGCGGTGCGCGGGTCGAGGCGGCCGATCAGGTCGTCCAGCTCCTCGCTGCGCAGCAGGGTCAGCACCGACTGCTCGGGCGACACGGCGGAGGTGTCCTCCAGCAGGTCGCCGAACTGGGTCTCGCCCTCGTCGTCCACCGACATGTTCAGCGAGACCGGGTCGCGGGCCCAGTCGAGCACGTCGGTGACGCGCTCCGGGGTCGAGCCCAGCTCGGCCGCGATCTCGGCGGGCTCCGGCTCGCGGCCGTGCTCGCGGTTGAACTCGCGCTGCACGCGGCGGATCCGGCCCAGCTCCTCCACCAGGTGGACGGGCAGCCGGATGGTGCGCGACTGGTCGGCGATGGACCGGGTGATGGCCTGACGGATCCACCAGGTCGCGTAGGTCGAGAACTTGAAGCCCTTGCGGTAGTCGAACTTCTCGACCGCGCGGACCAGGCCGGCGTTGCCCTCCTGGATCAGGTCGAGCAGCGGCAGTCCGCTGCGCGGGTAGCGGCGGGCGACCGCGACGACCAGACGGAGGTTGGACCGGATGAAGACGTCCTTCGCCCGCTCGCTCTCGTCGATCAGGGCCTGGAGTTCCTCACGGGTGGCATCCGCCCCGGTCTCCTCGTAGCCTTCGAGGACCTGCCGCGCGAAGACACCCGCCTCGATGGTCTGGGACAGCTCGACCTCCTTGGCGGCGTCGAGCAGCGGTGTACGCGCGATCTCGTCGAGGTACATGCCGACCAGATCGCGGTCGGCGAGCTCTCCGCCGTTGGCGCGGACGCTGGTTGCCGCGCCGGAGGTCTCGCCGGTGGCGGACTTACGACGGGCGACGGCACGGGTTGCCATGCGTGCTCCCTTGCGATGGTGGTTCAGCGAGTGATCCGGTGGACGCTCGGCACTGTGGGGGACTCTCCTCGGGTGCCCTGCATCCGATGGAAACAACGACTGGAATCCGGACAGAATTCCCAACCCGTCCCTCGATTTTTCTGATCATGCAGTACCCTGTGCCGCCGCAGGAGGTGGCGAGATGTCGACGGTGCGTACGGATGTCCAGGTCAGACCGGGAGTCGAGGACGACCTCAAGGCACTCACCGACCTCTACAACCACTACGTGCGTGAGACGCCCATCACGTTCGACACCGAGCCCTTCACGGTGGAAGAGCGCCGCCCTTGGCTGCTCTCCCACCCTGAAGACGGCCCGTACCGGCTGAGGGTTGCCACGGACGCGGACTCACAGGAGATTCTGGGGTACGCCACCTCCAGCCCCTACCGCGCCAAGCCCGCCTACGGGACCTCGGTGGAGACCACCGTCTACGTCGCCCCGGGCGCCGGCGGCCGGGGCGTGGGCACGCTGCTCTACACGTCCCTCTTCGAGGCGCTCGCCGGTGAGGACCTGCACCGCGCCTACGCGGGCGTCGCCCAGCCCAACGAGGCGTCGGCCCGGCTGCACGAGCGCTTCGGCTTCCGGTACGTCGGCACCTACCGCGAGGTCGGCCGCAAGTTCGGCCGCTACTGGGACGTGGCCTGGTACGAGAAGCCGCTGTAGCCCGCCCGGCCGGCGCTCAGCCGAACTGCACGGACCGCTTGGCCAGCCCCATCCAGAACCCCTCGATCACCGACCGCCGCAGGTCCAGCTCACCGGCCGCGTCCGCGGCACCCATGGTCACGAACAGGGGGGCGAAGTGCTCGGTGCGCGGATGGGCGAGCCGCCCCGCCGGGGACTTGCGAGCGAAGTCGAGCAGCCCGTCCACGTCCCCGTCCTCCAGCGCGCGCCGGCCCCAGTCGTCGAACTCCGCGGACCAGGAGGGGACGCCACCCTGGCGCAGCGCGGCCAGGTTGTGGGTGAAGAAGCCGGAGCCGATGATCAGCACGCCCTCGTCGCGCAGCGGCGCGAGCCTGCGGCCGGTCTCCATCAGCCGTTCCGGGTCGAGGGTCGGCATGGAGACCTGGAGGACCGGGATGTCGGCGCCCGGGTACATCTCGACGAGCGGCACGTAGGCGCCGTGGTCGAGGCCGCGGCCGGGCACGTCCTGGACGGGCGTGCCGGGGGCGCGCAGCAGCTTGCGGACCGACTCGGCCAGCGCGGGGGCGCCGGGGGCCTCGTAGCGCACCCGGTAGTAGTGCTCGGGGAAGCCCCAGAAGTCGTACACCAGGGGCAGGGTCGTGGTGGCACCGAGGGCCAGCGGGGACTCCTCCCAGTGGGCGGAGACGACGAGGATCGCCTTCGGCCGGGGCAGTCCGGCGGCCCACGCGGCGAGTTCGCCGGGCCAGACCGGGTCGTCGGCGAGCGGCGGGGCGCCGTGGCTGAGGTAGAGGGCGGGCATGCGCTCCTGCGTGGCGGCGGTCATGACGGCTCCCGATACTTGAACTCTCAATCTCTACGCCGTCAACCTACCCCCAACTTGTTTAACTTTCAAGGAGTAGTTTCGTAGAGTGGGACCCATGAACGACGAACCCCGCTGGCTCACCGACGAGGAGCAGCTCGTCTGGCGCTCCTACATCGAGGCCGCCACCCTCCTGGAGGACCACCTCGACCGGCAGCTCCAGCGCGACGCGGGCATGCCGCACGTCTACTACGGCCTGCTGGTCAAACTGGCCGAGTCGCCGCGGCGGCGGCTGCGGATGACGGAGCTGGCCCGATACGCGAAGATCACCCGCTCCCGGCTCTCGCACGCGGTGGCCCGGCTGGAGAAGAACGGCTGGGTCCGCCGCGAGGACTGCCCCTCCGACAAGCGCGGCCAGTTCGCCATCCTCACGGAGGAGGGGTACGCGGTGCTGAGCCGGACCGCTCCGGGCCACGTGGACGCCGTGCGCCAGGCCGTCTTCGACCGGCTCACCCCCGGACAGCAGAAGTCCCTCGGCGAGATCATGCGGATCGTCGCCG
>NZ_JBHYJX010000004.1:23750-164688 GCF_042740985.1 Streptomyces sp. NPDC058985
AGGGACTTCAGCCGAGCGAAGCGGGTGCGGATCTGCCCTGGCTGCGCTGAACGCGCGGCCGGGGCAGGTCCTGGGAGCCGTGTACGGAGGGCGTCCCCTCCCCCCGCACACGGATGGAACGAAGGGCCCGAGCGGGTATCGGGTCCGGCGTCAGTGGGCGACGACCGGCACCGGCAGCTCGTCCTCGACCCCGTCGCCCGCGGCCGACCCGGCGACGGTGGTGCCGCCCGGCCGTCCGGCGTTGATGAAGGTCAGGGCGATCACGGCGGCCGCCACCAGGATGCCGACGGCGAACCAGATGGCGCTGGTGTAGCCCTGCACCTGGCCCTGGAGCTGGACCAGCTGCTGCTGGGACCGGGAGGTCGCACCGCCGATGTGGTCGGCGACGTAGGACGTGGTGGCCGAGGCCGCGATCGTGTTCAGCAGCGCCGTACCGATCGCGCCGCCCACCTGCTGCGAGGTGTTGACCATCGCCGAGGCGACTCCGGCGTCCCGCGCCTCCACGCCCATGGTGGCCATGGACATGGCCGGCATGAACGCCGTACCCATGCCGAGGCCGAGCAGGAGCATGCCGGGCAGCAGCACACCGGCATAGGAGGTGTTGATCTCCAGCTGGGTCAGCAGCAGCATGCCGACGGCGGCGACCAGGAAGCCGGGGCCCATCAGCAGCCTGGGCGCGACCCGGGTCATCAGGCGGGTGCCGATCTGGGTGGAGCCGGTGATCATGCCCGCGATCATCGGCAGGAAGGCGAAGCCGGTCTTCACCGGCGTGTAGCCCTTCACGACCTGGAGGTAGTAGGTCAGGAAGAGGAACAGGCCGAACATCGCGATGATCGCCAGGCCCAGCGAGAGATAGATCCCGCCTCGGTTGCGCTCGGTGATCACCCGCAGCGGCAGCAGCGGGGCCTTGACCCTCGACTCGACGACCACGAAGGCGAGCAGCAGCACGGCCGCGGCGACGAACATGCCGACGGTCAGCCCGTCGCTCCAGCCGTTGGACTCGGCGCGGGTGAAGCCGTAGACGAGCGAGACCAGGCCGAGGGTGGACAGGATCACGCCGGGGATGTCGAGCGGCGAGCGGTTGCGGCCGCCCTGGGGCTCACGGATGACGAGGTAGGCACCGGCCGCGGCGACGATGGCGAACGGGATGTTGACGAAGAACGTCCAGCGCCAGTTCAGGTACTCGGTGAGGAATCCGCCGAGGATCAGACCCACGGCGCCGCCGCCACCGGCGATCGCGCCGTAGATGCCGAAGGCCTTGGCGCGCTCCTTGGCGTCCGTGAACATCACGGCGAGCAGGGAGAGCGCGGCGGGCGCGAGCAGGGCGCCGAAGACGCCCTGGAGGGCGCGGGAGCCGAACATCATCGCCTCGTTGGTGGCCGCGCCACCGAGCGCCGAGGCCACGGCGAAGCCGGCCAGGCCGGTGACGAAGGTGCGCTTGCGGCCCCACAGGTCGGCTATCCGGCCGCCGAACAGCAGCAGACCGCCGAAGGCGAGGGCGTAGGCCGTGACGACCCACTGCCGGTTGCCGTCGGAGATGCCGAGGTCCTGCTGGGCGGAGGGCAGGGCGATGTTCACGATGGTGGCGTCGAGGACCACCATCAGCTGGGCGAGCGCGATGAAGACGAGCGCTTTCCAGCGTCCGGCGTCCGGGACGCCGGGAGCCTTGACGGCTGTTTGAGACATGGGGATACCCACTTCGGGACTTCGTGACGGAAAAAAGGACGAGTAAGACGCGTAGGGGGACGACTGACCTACGGCGACGGCCGGAGGGTCGGGTGTCGCGGAGCTACGGGAAGCAGTGGTGCTACTGGTCGCAGGGCCGGCGCAGATCCTCCATGGTCACTTCGCTGCCGGGCAGGACGGAGCGGGCCGGTGCCCGCAGCCCGTCCAGGAACAGCTGGAGATGGCGGTGGACGAACCGGTCGGCGCTCAGGCACCCCGTACCGGCCGGGGGCCGGCTCAGCTGGGCGGCGGCGATCATAAGGTCGCCCACGCCCACGTCGCTGCGGAGCTGACCGGCCGCCTTCGCCCGGTCCATGACCTCGGCGACGAGTCGTTCGACCCGTTCGCGCGCCGCTTCCAGGTCGGGGTGGTGCTGGTCGAACGTGCTGGAGACCATCGGACACAGGGCGCTGATCCGCTCGTCGGCGGAGGCGTGCACGAAGCGCTCCAGCGCCTCGAACGCGTCACCGGTCTCCGCGAGGGCCAGCTCGGCCGCCCGTGCCGTGCGGTCCATGACCGAGCAGACGACCTCGCGGACGAGGGCGTCGCGGTCGGGGAAGTTGCGGTACACCGTGGCGTTGCCCACGCCGGCCCGGCGGGCGATCTCGTCGAGCGGCACCTCGGGGCCGTGCTCGACGAACATCTCCCGGGCGGCGGTGACAATCCGCTCCCGGTTGCGCAGAGCGTCGGCACGGGGCCGGGACACCTTGCGCTGCTCGGGGGTCGCGGTCTGCACGGCGTACTCCTCGGTGGAGAGCTTCGCGATCCGGGGAGGCAGTCCCCGTTTCGCTCGGACACAGGGCTAAACGGGGAAACGATCCCCGGTTATTTCCCGGACCCGAGAAGAAACACCGTGACCTGAGTCACAGCACCGGAACGAACCGGCTCCTCACCCTCCGTGAGGACCCAACGCCCGCCCCACGGGCGGAAGCTACCGGCGAGAAACCCACGATCGGCCGCTTCAGCGCGCGCCCGCACACCCCTCGGCACAGGGTGAGCGCAGGAGCGCAGCCGGTGCCGGGCGGCTGCCGTGATCCGGGGAGGTCCGCATGCAGGCGCAGCCGCCGAGCCGACGCATACGTCCGCGCCGGCTGGCCGCGATCGGGACCGTCGGCGTCCTGACCCTCGCGCTCAGCACCTCGGCGAGCACCGGCGGCCTCGCGCCGGGCACCGCGCCCGCGGGCGCCGGACCGGCCTCCCTCTCCCGCTCCTCCGCGCACGGCCCCTGCATGATCAGTGGTGGACCCGAGATCCAGATGTCCGAGGGCGTCCCGACCTCCCCCGGCTACGCCCCCTCGACCGGCACCGTCCGGGCCCTGAACCTGATGATCGACTTCTCGGACGCGCCCGGCGAGGGCGAGGCGCTCGACCGGTTCGCGGAGTTCTTCCCGAAGACCGAGGAGTGGTTCCGCACCAGCTCCTACGGCCGCCTCGACTACCGCCCCGAGACCCCCGTACGGGACTGGCTGCGGATGCCGAAGTCGTTCGCGGAGTACGCCATAGAGCGCGGCGCCCCCTTCGAACCCGGCTACCGCACACTGGTCCAGGACCTCGTGGCGACGGCCGACGCGGAGGTGGACTTCCGCTCCTACGACCTGCTGAACGTGCTGGTCACCCCGAACGCGGGCCCGTCCGCCCTGGACACGGTGCTGTCCGTGACCTTCGCCGGGAACGCCGACGCCCCGGTCGCCGACGGCGTCCCGGTGGCCAACGCGTCCTTCGTCTACTCCCGCCAGGACGACGGCTCCGGCTCCTACGGCGAGACCGGCTACCGGGTGCTGCCGCACGAGAACGGCCATGTCTTCGGGCTCCCCGACCTCTACACCCAGGAGGGCGGGGGCGCGGTCGGGCACTGGGACATCATGAGCGAGGACTGGGGCGCCAACAACGACCTCCTCGGCTGGCACAAGTGGAAGCTGGGCTGGCTCGACCCCTCCCAGGTGCACTGCGCCGCCGAGGCCGGGACGACCGAGTACACGCTGACGCCGCTGGCCCGCAAGGGCGGCGACAAGCTGGTGGTCGTCCCGCTGGACGGCGAGTCCGGCTACGCGGTGGAGCTGCGCACCCAGGCGGGCAACGACGAGACGGTGTGCCGGCCGGGTGTACTGGTCTACAAGGTCGACGCGGACGTCGACACCGGCATGGGCCCGGTGAAGGTCTACGACTCCCGGCGCGACAGCGGCGGCTGCACCCGCGGCCCGAACGTCCACGCCGAACTCTCCGACGCCGCCTTCACCCCGGGCGAGACCTTCAAGGACCCGGCCCGGGACGTCACGATCACGGTGTCGGGCGCGGACGGGAACGGCGACCACCGGGTGCGGGTCACCCGCGGCGGGCGGGATTAACGTAGCCCTGCCGCGAACGCCGTACCGGAGAGCCGATGCCCGCCAACACCACGAACGCCGTCGCCCCCGACGGGGCCACCGCCGTGCCGGACGAGGCGGTGGCGCCGCTGCTGCGCGGGATCACCGTGCTGCGCCGGCTGACCGAGGCGGACGGCGGCGCGCTCAGCCTCAGCGGGCTGGAGAAGGCCACCGGACTGGCCAGGTCCACCGTCGACCGCCTCACCGCGACCCTCGCCCGCGTGGGATACGTCCGCCTGGACGGCCGCGACGTGTCCCTCGCCCCCCGGCTGATGGAACTCGGCAACGCCTACCTCGCCGCGCTCCGTCTGCCCGGCCTGCTGGCCGCCCGCGCCGACGCCCTCGCCGACGAACTGGACGAGTCGGTGTCGCTGGCGGTCGGCGACCGGGACGGCATCCGCTTCATCCACCAGGCCACCCGCCGCCGCGCGATGTCCCTGAGCTTCCGCATAGGCGACCTCCTCCCCGCCGAACGCACCGCGCCGGGGCCGCTGTTCGCCGCCGAGTGGACGCCGGCCGACTGGCACCGCTGGCACCGGCGCCGGGCGGCCGACCCGGAGGACCGCGGCTTCCCCGCCGTACCGCCGCGCGAACACGGCACCCCGGACGAGGACTTCGAGCGGCGTACGGAGCAGGCGGCGGGCGACGGCTGGGCGCTGGACGACCAGTTGATCGAGCCGGGCCTGGTCGCGGTCTCGGTCCCGGTACGCGACCCCGGCACCGGACGGGTGGCCTGCGTGGCGAGCGTGGTGAGCCACACCAGCCGCCACACGGCACCGGACCTGCGGGCCGCCCTGCTCCCCCGGCTGCGCGCGGCGGTCGCCGCCATGGAGGACGACCTGCGCACCGCGCCGCCGCCGGAACCGGGGCCGCCGCCCTCCGGCCTGGCCACCTGGACCGGTGCGTCCAAACAGGAGCTGGGCCGGGAGTTCGTCGAGTCGCTGGCCCGCGGGCTGACCGTGCTGACCGCCTTCGGCGAGGGCCGCCCGGCGCTGACCCTCACCGAGGTCGCGAAGGCCACCGGCCTGGCCCGCGCGACCGCCCGCCGGGCCCTGATCACCTACGAGCACGCGGGGCTGGTGGCACCGGCGCCCGACCGGGCGTTCACGCTCACCCCCCGGGTGCTGTCCCTCGGCTTCCCGCCGCTCTCCCGCACGTCCCTGCCCGAGATCGCCCAGCCGCACCTGACCGCGCTGGCCGGCCGCGTCCACGAGTCGGCGGCGCTGGCCGTCCTGTCGGAGACGGGCGAGGAGATCCAGTACACGGCCCGGGCGTCCACCGGCCGCGTGCTGAGCGCCCGGGTCACGGTCGGTACCCGGCTGCCCGCGTACGCGACCGCGCTGGGGCGCGTGCTGCTGGCCGGCCGCCCGGACGGCGCCGGGGCACCGTCCGACGTGCTGCGGGAGGTGCGGGCGCGGGGCCACGCCCTGGTCGACGAGGAGCTGGAGGCCGGGCTGCGCGCCGTCGCGGTCCCGGTGCGCGACCGTACGGGACGGGTGGTGGCCGCCGTGAACGTGGCGATGCACGCGGCCCGCCGCACGACGGAGGAGTGCGTGTCGCGGGTCCTGCCGGAGCTGCGGCGCACGGCGGACCTCATCGAGACCGAACTGCGGGTGGCGGGGCGCTTCTGCCGGGTGCCCGCCGTCTGACCCGTCGGAGACGGGGGCGGGCCGGGGGGGGGGCGGACCGGCGGCGGACCGGGGGCGGGTTCAGTGCGAGGCGAGCGCGTCTCGGTCTCCGCCCGGCGTACGGCCGCCACCTCGGCGAGACCCCGCTACGGGCCCTTGTCGGGAGCGGGACGGGTGTCCTAGGCATCTCGGCGGCGCAGGACCGCGGCGCCGGCGGCGTAGGCGGCCAGCGCCCACAGCAGGAGGACCAGCAGGGCGGTTCCGCCGCCGTACGGGTCGCTGTCCTGGGTCAGCAGGACGGTGCCGGCGACGCCGGGCAGGTAGTCGGAGGCGGTCTCCAGCCACTTGGCGCCCACCACGCCCATCAGTTGGGGCAGGGCGAGCAGCACCATGATGAGGGTCGTGATGGTGCCCGCGGCGCTGCGCAGGACGGTGCCGAGGCCGATCGCCATCACGGCGAGGAGGGCGAGGTAGACCCCGGCGCCGAGCGCGGTGCCGAACAACTGGCCGCCGGTGTGGTCGCCGTGGTCGCCCATCAGGGGTGCGGCCACCAGGGTGCCCAGCAGGCTGAAGACGAAGCCGGCGACGACCACGACCGCGGCGACCACCAGGGTCTTGGAACGGAGCATCCGGCCGCGCTTGGGCACGCTCTGGAGCGTGGTGCGGATGGAGCCGCTGGAGTACTCGCCGGTGAGGGCGAGGGTGGCGAGCACCACGATGGCCAGCTGGGAGATGAGGAAGGCCTGCGAGGCGTGGTGCGGGGCGGGCATCGTGACGTCGACGCCCTTCTTCGCGCTGGCGTCGGCCGACGCGCCGACGACGGCGGCGAAGCCCACGGTGAGCACCAGGCCGACGACCAGGTTCCACCAAGTGGCCCGGACGCTCCAGAACTTGGTCCACTCGAACGCGACGGCACCCTTGAAGCCGCCGCCCTTCACGGGACCCACGAGCTTGGGGACGGTTGCAGTAGTCATATCCAGTCACGCCTTCTGGTGGTCCGGGACTTCGGTGGCCTGGGAGAGCGCGGGCGAGCCGTACTCCACGCTCGCGGCGGTGAGTTCCATGTACGCCTGTTCCAGGCTGGCCCTGCGCATGCTGAGTTCGTGGAGGGGGACGCGGTGGTGGAAGGCCAGGTCGCCGATCTCCTCCAGGGTGCCGCCCACGACGAGGAGTTCGCCGGGCCCGGAGCCGGCGTCCGGCTCGACCCGCAGACCGGACTCCAGCAGCTCGCGCCTGAGCACGTCGGGCTGCGGGGTCCGGACCCGGACGGCGGTCAGCGAGCTGCCCGCGATGACCTCCTCGATGGGCGCGTCCGCGATGATCCTGCCGCGTCCGATGACCAGGAGGTGGTCGGCTGTCTCCTGCATCTCGCTCATCAGGTGACTGGAGACGAAGATCGTCCTGCCCTCGGCGGCCAGGGAGCGCATCAGCTCGCGGACCCAGCGGACACCGTCCGGGTCGAGGCCGTTGACCGGCTCGTCGAAGAGCAGCACCTTCGGGTCACCCAGCAGGGCCACGGCGATCCCGAGCCGCTGGCCCATGCCGAGGGAGAAGGAGCCGATGCGCTTCTTCGCCACCTCGGTCAGGCCGACGGTCTCCAGGACCTCGGCGACCCGGGAGGCCGGGATGCCGTTGCTGCGGGCCAGACCGAGCAGGTGCTGGTGGGCCGAGCGGCCGGGGTGGCCCGCGCGGGCGTCGAGCAGGGCACCGACCTCGCGCAACGGGTGCCGCAGCTCCTCGTACCGCTTGCCGCCCACCAGGGCCCGCCCGGACGTCGGCGCGTCCAGACCGACGATCATGCGCATGGTCGTCGACTTTCCCGCGCCGTTCGGGCCGAGGAATCCGGTGACCTTTCCCGGACTGATCTCGAACGAGAGCTCCGAGACGGCCGTCTTGTCGCCGTACCGCTTGGTCAGCCGGTCCAAAGTGATCATCGCGTGGTGGCTCCTTCCAACGTCACGTCCTCGACGCTAGGGAGCGGGGAAGGGCGAAAACATCTGGCGATCGGCAACGACCGCATGCGACTTTCGGCAGATCCAAAGCCCGCAACGCCTCTTGTAGCGTGCTGGAATGCGCCGATGGCAGGCCGTGCGCCGACGAATCGAATCGCTTCTGCGAGTCCTGGGCTCCGAACGCCCGTTCGCCCGGCGCGGCGATCCGGTGCTGCTCCTGGTACTGCTGACACCCTCCGCGTTCAGCACCGAGGCGCTCGTGAGCACGCCGGTCAGCTGGCTGTCCGCGTGCCTGGCCATCACGGCCGCGGTGGCGGTGCGGCGCACCGCTCCGCTGCTGTCGCTGCTGCTCGCGGCGCTCCTCACGCTGCTCTGTCCGTGGTTCGGCGCGAGCCTGTGGCCGTCGATGGCGGCGGTGGTGCTGAGCTGCCTCGCGGGCCGCAGGCTGACCCGGCTGTGGCCGGCCCACCTGGTGTTCCTGTGCGTCGCGGTGGCCGGGCTCCCGCTGGTGAGCACGGTCGCCCAGCCCAAGGACTGGCTGAGCCTGCTGATGACGGAGTTCATCGCCTGTGTGCTGCCCTGGTGGGCGGGCAACTGGTGGAGTCAGCGCACCGCGTTGACGCACGCCGGCTGGGAGCACGCCGAGCAACTGGAATGGCGTCAGCGCTACATCGCCGACCAGGCGCGCCTGAAGGAGCGGGCCCGGATCGCGCAGGACATGCACGACTCCCTGGGTCACGAGCTGAGCGTGATGGCGCTGCTCGCCGGTGGTCTCGAACTGGCCCCCGGTCTGTCGGAGCAGCACCGGGAGTCCGTCGGGCAGTTGCGGGAGCGGTGCACGATGGCCGCCGAGCGGCTGCACGAGGTGATCGGGCTGCTGCGGGAGGACCCCACGCCCTCACTGACCCCCGCCCACGAGTCCGTCGCCCAGCTCGTGCGCCGCTTCCAGCGGTCGGGCACGCCGGTGGAGTTCCGGGAGGACGGGGCGCGGGACCGGCCGGGCACCCCGCTGCTGTCCGGCCTCGCGGCCTACCGGGTGGTGCAGGAGGCGCTGACCAACGCGGCCAAGCACGCGGCGGGTGCCCCCATCGCCGTACGGGTCACGCACACGGCGGAAGAGACCGTGGTCACGGTCGTCAACGAACGGCCTGCGCAGGGTGCGGACGTGCCCGCGACGGGCAGCGGGTCCGGGCTGATCGGCCTCGACGAGCGCGTCCGGCTCGCGGGCGGCACGTTGCGGACCGGCCCGCGGGCGGGCGGCTTCGAGGTGCACGCGCGCCTGCCGCGCGGCGCGTCCTCGCCGTCGCGGCACATCGGACCGCACACCGGCGACCACGACACGGCCCGCGGCGGCGTCGGCGGCGAGGACGCGGGTCCCGGCGCCGCGACGACCGGGCGGGGCGCCGGAACCGGGACCGACGCGGCCCGTCCCGCGCCCGTCGCACCGTGGCTCAGCGCCTCGCGGACCGCGCTGCTGCGCACCCGGGCCCGGCTCAGGCGCGACGCGCGGCGGGCCGCGTTGATCCCGGTGGTGCTCGGTGCCGCCCTCGTGGCGCTCCTCGGCGGGCTCTACGTCTTCACCTCGGCGACGACGTCGCTCAGCCCCGAGGACTACGCCGGGATACGTGCCGGGGAGACGCGCGACGAGCTGGCGCCGGTGCTGCCGGACCGGCGGATCAGGAAGCCGCCGCCGGTCACCTCCGAGCCGGCCGTGCCGGCGGGCGCGACGTGCGAGTACTACCGGGCGAGCAGGAATCTCCTCGACTTCGGCGACACCATGTACCGGCTGTGCTTCGAGGACGATGTCCTCATGACCAAGGACACGCTCTGACCGACCGTCTCTCACCACCAGGGAAGAACCGGATGATTCGCGTACTGCTCGCCGACGACGAGACCATCATCAGGGCCGGGGTCCGCGCCATCCTGACGACCGAGCCGGGCATCGAGGTGGTCGCCGAAGCGTCCGACGGGCGGGAAGCGGTCGAACTGGCCCGCAAGCACCGCCCGGACGTGGCGCTGCTCGACATCCGGATGCCGGAGATGGACGGCCTGACGGCCGCGGGCGAACTGCGGACCACCAACCCGGACACCGCGGTCGTCGTCCTCACCACCTTCGGGGAGGACAAGTACATCGAGCGCGCCCTCGACCAGGGGGTCGCCGGATTCCTCCTCAAGGCGTCCGACCCGCGCGACCTGATCTCCGGCGTGCGGGCGGTGGCGTCCGGGGGGTCCTGCCTCTCCCCGCTGGTGGCGCGGCGGCTGATGACCGAGCTGCGCCGGGCACCCTCGCCGCGCTCCGAGGCGTCCGGGGAGCGCACCACGCTGCTGACCAAGCGGGAGCAGGAGGTCCTCGGCCTGCTGGGGGCCGGCCTGTCCAACGCGGAGATCGCGCAGCGGCTGCACCTGGTCGAGGGCACCGTCAAGACGCATGTCAGCGCCATCTTCACCCGCTTGGAGGTCCGCAACCGGGTGCAGGCGGCGATCATCGCCTATGAGGCGGGGCTGGTGCGGGACGCCGGCACGGGGTCTGTCTGACCCTTCCCGTCGTCCCCGGGAGGGAGGGACAGGTCGTACGCGCCGATCGAGCCCATGCTGCGCAGGAACTCCGGGAAGCGGCGGGGCCACGCCGGTCTCCTCCTTGATCCGCACGATCAGTTCAGCTCGGCGGCGGCCGGCGAGCCAGCTCCGGGTCCCGCAGCAGCGCCGCGTCCGTGATGTCCGCCGACTCCACTGGGCGTACACCTCTGGGGCTCAGGTTGATTCGACGCCTCGAAGCGAGATCGGGCTGCGCTGTGCCGGCGGCCGATATGGGGCACCTATCGCGCCGCTATCAGGGGTACGAACGCGGGCGAACCGATCAAAGGGGGCGCGGGCCCCCACCCGGACCCCCCCACTCCCCACCTCGCCCGCCACCACCCCTCCCCCACCCCACCCGCTACACTGTCCGCGACGGCCCAGCCCTGCCGGGCCGCCCGCCTTCGTAGCTCAGGGGATAGAGCACCGCTCTCCTAAAGCGGGTGTCGCAGGTTCGAATCCTGCCGGGGGCACAACGCGTTACCGCTCTGACCTGGGGCTTCTCCGCCAGGGAGGCGTTTTAACCGGCCTCGGACTCCTCGTCCGGGGCCGTTTGCGTGAGCGGTGCGTGAGCGGACGGGGAATTGATCTCCCGGATATCTCCCGACGGATCAGCATCATCCGGCACGGACTCCGGGCCGGGATCCTCCGCGTCGTCGGGCTCGCATTCCGCTTCGGGGGCGGTGTTTTTGGAGGTGGCGCGGGCGCGCGGGACGAGCCGGGCTGCGGCCTCGGCGATCGCCAGGTCCGCTTCGGGGAGCAGGCTCGTGTACGTGTCGGCCGTGATGGTGATCGAGGAGTGGCCGAGCATCTCCTGGATGTCCTTCAGGTCGGCCCCGGCCGCGTGAGCGAGGGTCGCGGCGCCGTGGCGGAGGTCGTGGAGCCGGACGGGTGGGAGGTCGATCTCCTCGTACAGCTCGATGAACCGTCGCGTGACGTTGGCGGGGTGGAGCATCTCGCCGTTCTCCTTGGTGAAGACGCGGCCGGTCTCCACCCAGGCGTTCTCCCACTCCTTGCGGTCCTTGTCCTGCTGGGCGCGGTGCCGCTTGAGGGCCTGGACCGTGTCGGAGTCGAGCGCGATGGTCCGCGCGCCGGCGTCGGTCTTGGGGTCGTCCTCGTACACCTCCCAGCCGTCCACGACGAGTTGCTTGGCGACGGTGATGAGCCCGGCATCCAGGTTGGTGTCGGTCCACTTCTGGCCGCACGCCTCGCCCCGCCGCAGTCCGCGGAACGCGATCAGGTGGAACAGCGCGTACAGGCGGTCCTCCGCGACGTGGTCGAGGAAGAGGCCGGTGTGCTCCGGCGTCCAGACCATCACTGACGACGGCTTCTCGCCGGTGCGCTTCCAGTGGAGGATGCGTTCCTCGGTCCATACGAGGGCCTTGGGTCGCTTGCCCGCCTCCAACTCGACGTGGGCGGCTGGGTTGAAGGTGATGAGCTGCTGAGCGATCGCGGCGTTGAGTGCGGCCCGCAGGGTGGAGCGGACGCGCTGGCGTGTGGCCGGACCGACGATGCGGCGGTAGGGCTCCATCTCTGCGATGGCTGCCTTCATCGCCTTACGACGGGCTCGGTGCTCGCGCCCCTTCCAGGGGATCTGGGCAAGGTCCTCGAACGCCTTGCGGCGGGCGGCGTTGCCTTCGGCGATCTCGACGTTGGCCTCGGCAATGGCCTCGAACATCTCGGACAGGTGGGCGACCCGAAGGCGGTCCAGCCGCAGGTGCCCGATCCTCGGTTTGAGGTGCACCCTGATGTTGCTCTCGTCGCGGCTGATGGCGCTCTGATGCCCCTTCTTGCCTGCCAGCCACATGTCCAGCCACTCACCGACCGCGAGTCGGCTCGTCAGGTCCAGGCCGTGGCTGAGGCGCCTGCGGGTCGCCTCGATGTTCGGCAGCGGCGACTTCTCGTCGGCCACCTTCTCCAGCAACTCGGCGATCTGGGACAGGCCCTCCGCGTCGTCGGCATCGGCGAGTCCGATGAGGGCGCGGACGTGGTCGAGGTCCGCCTGGGCCGCCTTCAGGGACTCGTAGCCGGCGCGGCTGAAGGAGCGGCGGGTGCCGTCCTCGCGGGGCGGGAGCTCCTGGCGTATGGAGTACGAGCCGTGCTTGCGGCTGGAGAGCTTGGGGCACTTCTTGCCGAGCGGTTTTCCGGTATGGGGGTCGCGGCAGTAGCAGCGGCGGTGGGTGGAGCCCTTCAAAGGCGTTCCTCCTGGGTGGCGTTGGGTTCAGGTTCGGGCGGGTCGACATCGCCCAGTGCGGGGGGCAGGTCGGGTGGGGTAGCGCCCTCCTCACGGAGTTCGCGGCGGAGGTGGCGGAGGCTGTACTTGGCGGAGATGGCCTGGTCGGCGTACTCGGTCCGCTTGCGCTCCGCTTCTTCCTGCCGGGCACGGCTGGTGGCAGTCTTGGCTACGAACCGTGCCCGTTCTTCCTCGTCGAGTGCGGCGAGCGCGGTTTGCACCAGGCTGGCGTGACGCTCGAAGTCGGGGACCAGGCCAGCGTCGTACATGGGCACTTCCTGCTCGCCGGTGAAGCGTCGTAGGGCGTCCCAAGTGGGGATGAGGTCCTGGAAGGGGAGCTCCTGGGTCTCCTCGACGTAACCGACCGGGAAGATCAGGCACACCGGGTACGTCTCTAGGGCCGCCGCCAGGACCATGACGTCCACGAGTGGCAGGTTGGCCCGGCGTCCGGACTCCATGTTGGCGATCACGTTGCGCGGGATGGGATGCCCGAGCTGCTCGCACCGGTCCGCGAGGTCCTGTGCACTCCATCCCATCTCCTTCCTTCTGCGCCGGACTTCGCCGGCCACGTTGGCCTTGATCCGATCTGCCCACTCCGGGAAGTCGTCCTCATCAGCATCCACACCGCGTTGTGTCATG
Organism: Streptomyces sp. NPDC058985; assembly: GCF_042740985.1. NCBI lineage: Bacteria > Bacillati > Actinomycetota > Actinomycetes > Kitasatosporales > Streptomycetaceae > Streptomyces > Streptomyces sp. NPDC058985. Next base: position 36,865 of record NZ_JBHYJX010000004.1, read on the forward strand.
CAGACACATTAACTTGACCATGATGGTTGGTACACGCCTGGAGCCGGACGTGATGGGCACGTTCGCCGAGGGCTGTACCGAAAGGGGCGCACTGCATGCACGAAGACGCGACGGCTGGACAGCCGAAGGGCTCGAAGGGGATGAGCCGGGAGGAGCTGCTCGCCCTTCCCGTTGCCGTTGACCTGGAGACAAGCAATCGGGCTCTGGGGCTCGGGCGGAGCAAGGGGTACGAGCTGGCGAAGCGTGGCGCCTACCCGTGCAAGGTGCTACGGCTCGGCAACGCCTACCGGGTCGTGACCGCGGACCTGCTGGAGCTGCTCGGACTGGCGGCGTGAAAGGGCGGCAGCGTAGCAGACGGTTCTGCGCTGAGCTGACACAGAAACGCTGGACTGTTGCCGGGCGTGAACGTACTGTCCGTGTTCCCTCAGGGAACAAAGCCGAGCGTCCCGTCTCGGGACACAGCGAGTGTTCAGTCCCTGAACACAGCGGGCCTCCGGCGTTGCCTCGCCGGAGGCCTGGGAAACTCCCTCGCCCGCATCCAACGAACGATCCGCGCGCGCCGGGCCTGCAGGCCCGGCGCCGCAGGAAGAGGAGCCGCCCAGTGCAACATGAGAACCCCACGTCCTATTCCGCACCCGGTAGCGCCACCTGGCCACTGGTCGCAGTGCCGGGCCACCCCGACCAGCGCGAACCAGAGAACGCCGCACCAGTCGAAAACGCCGAGCCTCCGGAGGCGGCCCCGGAGCCGGAGCCGACACCTGGCTCGGCGCTGCTGGACGAACTGCGTGCGCAGATAGCGAAGTTCGTGATCCTGCCCTCGCCGGAGGCGCTGGACGCGGTCACGCTGTGGGTGGCGGCGACGCATCTGCAGCCCGCGTGGCAGCACGCCCCGCGTCTGGCGGTGGTCGGGCCGGCGAAGCGGTGCGGCAAGTCGCGGCTGCTGGACGTGCTGACCGAGACGGTCCACGAGCCGATGCTCACCATCAACACCACCCCGGCCGCGGTCTTCCGGTCGATCACCGACGAGCCGCCCACGCTCCTGGTGGACGAGGCGGACACCATCTTCGGCACGCCGAAGCAGGCGGAGAAGAACGAGGAGATGCGCGGCCTGCTCAACGCAGGCCATCAGCGCAACCGCTACGTCACCCGAGTGGTCGGCAACGACCACACCCCGCACCGGTTCGCCACCTTCGCCATGGCGGCCCTCGCGGGGATCGGCGACCTGCCCGACACGATCATGGACCGGTCGGTGGTGATCCGGATGCGCCGCCGGGCCGAGGGGGAGAGCGTCAAGCCCTTCCGCTCCCGCCGCGACATCCCCGCACTACATGATCTGCGGGACCGTATCGCCGCCTGGGCCCGGCCGTTGCTGGACGAGGCGGCGGATCTGGAGCCGGGCATGCCGGTGGAGGACCGGGCCGCCGACACCTGGGAGCCCTTGATCATCATCGCCGACCTGGCCGCCGGGTCCTGGCCCCGCCGTGCCCGCGAGGCGTGTGCGGGGATGGTGGCCGCGGAGGTCGAGGCGGAAGAGGACCAGCCCGGCGAGGCCCGGATCCTGGCCGACATCCGCAAGGTCTTCGTCGCCCAGCGTGAGGTCGACAGCCTCTCCACGGACGAGCTGCTGCATCACCTGCGGCAGAACGCCGAGAGTCCGTGGGCGGAATGGGGACGCAACGGGCTGACCGCCCGCGAACTGGCTGCGATGCTGCGCCGGTACGACATCAAGCCCGGCAACGTCCGCCTCGCCGACGGAACCCAGCGCAAGGGCTACATGCGCAACAAGTTCCTCGACGCCTGGCGGCGCTACTGCCCCACCGTTCACTCAGTGAACGCCGAGCCCGCCGCCCCCTCCTCGGGCTGACCCCCCGCCTCCCGCGGTGACCGTCCCTGCCGTGACCTCGCAGGTCAAACAGCATGCGGACGGGACGGAAACCGGGGGCAAGACGGCAACGCGATCATGAAGGCCGCGCTGCCTCCGCCAGCGCCCTGCCTGGATCCGTCTTGTGCCGTCCCGCGCGTCCCCGCCGTGTCAGCGCAGGTCACAGCACTGTCGGCCGGGACGGCACGACGCAACCGCGCCGTCCCGGCAGGTACGGCCCGCCACCGCTTCCGGTACGGCGCATCGAGCCCCTGCCGTACCGGCACTGACCTGCGCTTGCAACGGCCAAGACGGCCAAGACGGATCACCCCGCCCAACCCCCAGGAGCACCCCGCTTGACCCACCTCTCCACCACCGCCCACCAGGACCACCAGCCCGACGAAGGACAACCAATGATGACCAAGGAGGATGCCGAGCGATATGCGCTCATCGCAGCAGGCGTCGTCATCGTGGCCCTCACCGCCGGCGGGTTCTGGCTCTCGTACGCCCACCTCGCCGAGGTCGCCGGACAGCACGGGCTCCGTAGCTCGCCAATCCGCCAGTGGGCCTGGCCCGCCACCCTGGACGCCTTCATCGTCGCGGGGGAACTGCTCATGCTCCGCGCGGGCCTGCGCCGGGTGACCGACGGGTGGGCGATCGCTCTTACGGCCACCGGATCGGTCGGTTCCATCGCGCTCAACGTAGCCGGGGTCAACGGCACGGGCAGCCCCGGCACCGTGCCCATCCTCGACTACGTGGTCGCTGCGGTTCCCCCGACCGCCGCGCTGCTGGCCTTCGGTGTCCTGATGCGGCAGATCCACCAACTCGTCGCCGACCCAACCGGCGTCACCGAACGCCACACACCTGCCAACCGCAGCCACAACGGCGACCGGCCCGCTGCCCTTACCGAAGACGGCTCCGGTCAGTTGGAGCCAGCCGATCTCGAGGTGGCAGATGGTCCGGCCGACGTGGCGCGGGGTTCTGCCGAGGTGGCGCAGGGCGCCGCCACAGTGCCGGAACCCCCGCAGTCTTCCGCCGAGCCGGAAGACCAGAAGCCCAGCGCTGTGTCCGACGAGTACCTCGCGATGGCCCGCACCGCGCCACTGGGACGCGGAGACCGCGCCTCGCGCCGCCATATCGAAGCGACGATCCGTGGCAAGGGCCTCCCCATCAGCAGGGCCGACGCGGAAAAGCTCAAGGACGTCCTGCAGGCCGAACTTGATGAGGCCGCCTATCAGCGGCAGGACGGCCTCGACAAGACCCCCGCTGACGCTCCATGAGCCCTCCGCAACCGCTCCCATGGCTCCGGTGCAACTCGCATCGCTCGTCCCCCGCGCAGGTCAGCGCGGGGGACGAGCGACCGCACCGCAACGAGTCAACCCGACATCGCCGCTCCACCCGTCCTTGCCCTGAACAGGGATGGGGCGAGTTCGACCGGTCACTGACCGCCCATCAACACCCTCGGAGAACCACCACATGCGCAACCAACACCACGAACTCCGTTCGTGCCAGCAGGAGATGACCACCACTCCAGCCACAACGCCAGCAAGGTATCCCGCTGGACCGTCCAAGGACGGACGCAGCGGGGATGCCTCCGCCCCCGGGGTGGCGGAGGCGCTCGGGCACCAGGGGGCGCCCGAAGTGGGGGGACAGCCCGTCGACACCGCCGCCGTTGCGCTGCCGCGTGCCGCCGAAGCCGCCGCGCTGCACCGCGTCGCCCGACGCCGCAAGCCCGCCCCGAACGGACAGCGCAAGGAGCGTGTCGACGCCCGCTACAGCGTCGACGAGAAGGACGACATCCTGCGCATGGCCCGGTCGCTGAACATCGCCGGCGCGCACTACGTCGGCGCCGTCGTCATGGCTCACGTCCACGGCGACCTGTCCCTGCCCGGCCAGCGCACCCCGCTCGACGACTACATCGACGAGCTGACCGCGCTGCGCAGCGAGGTCGCCAAGATCGGCCACAACATCAACCAGATCGCCAAAAAGCTCAACTCCGGCGGCCATCCACACCCTGGGGATACCGCTGTCCTGGCCCAGGCCGAACGCACCCTGACCGCGGTCGGCACCACCGTCCGCCACATCGCCGCAGCCGCGAACCAGGCCGTCGCCAACAAGGCGGCCCGATGATCGCGAAGATCAGCAGCGGCAAAGAGACCGCCGGATTGATCCGGTACCTGTTCGACACGAAGAAGGCCAAGGACCACACCGACCCGCACCTGGTCGCCTCCTGGGACGGCTTCGCCCCCGACCCCGGCCGCAGTGACGACTTCGACGCCACCAGGAGGCTCCTCGTGGCCGACCTGGACCTGCACGTCAAGCAGGCCCGGCGGCTGGGCCGCGCGCCCGAGAAGCACGTGTGGCACTGCTCGATCCGGGCCGCCGAGAGTGACCGCATCCTCAGCGACGAGGAGTGGGCCGACATCGCCCGCCGGGTGGTGGCGGCCACCGGCATCGCGCCGGACGGTGACCCGGACAGCTGCCGGTGGATCGCCGTCCGTCACGCTCCCGACCACATCCACATCGCCGCCACCAAGGTCCGGGCCGACCTGCGCACCGCACGCCACTGGAACGACTACCACACCGCTGACCGCGAACTCGCCGCCATCGAGAAGGAATACGGCCTGTTCCAAGTGGTCCGCGGGGACCGCACCGCCGCCAAGCGGCCCACCCGCGCCGAGCAGGAGAAGGCCCTCCGCACCGGCCAGGACAAGCCCGCCCGCGAACGGCTGCGCGCCACAGTGCGCACCGCCGTGGCCGCCGCCTCCAGCATGGAGGAATTCGTCCACCTGCTCAGTCACATCGACGGCGTCCTCGTCGAGGTCGTGTACTTCCCCTCCGGCGATGTGCGCGGCTACAAGGTGGCCGCCGAAGACACCACCACCGCCGGCAAGGAGCCCGTCTGGTTCTCCGGCTCCGAACTCGCCCCCGACCTGTCCTTCCCCAAGATCCGAAAGCGCCTGGAAAACATCGACCCGCAGCCCGCTGGGCAGCCGGGCCGGCGCAGGCCGAACCCCTGGCACCAGGCAACCGCCGCCACCGAACGCATCCCCCACCACCTCGATCAGGCCGACGACGAAGCCTCCCAAGCCCACCTCGCCGCCTTCGGCGAAGCCCTCGACGCCCTGCCTCTCCTCGCAACCCAGGCACTGCGGCCTCAACTTCGGGAGGCAGCAACCGCGTTCGAGCGTGCCACTCGCTCCCGCATCCAGGCCGAACATCACCACGCCCGCGCTCTGCGCGGCGCCGTGCGGGCGATGGTCCGCGAGCCCGCTCTCAAGGACGGCGCCATCCTGGCGATGATCCTGGACGCCGCGATCCTCGTCGTCATAGCCGCCGCCCGCTGGCACCAGCTGCGCCACCACGACCAGCAAGTCGCCGCCGCCCAGCAGACCCTGATCCACCTCCAGGCCGCCTACGACCAAGCAGCTGCCGAACCGCTGGCCGCTCTCGCGCAGCGCCAGCCGCCCCAGCAGGCCGTGGAGCGGCAGATCCGCCGCCTACGCCAGGTCGCGCCGGAGCACGTGGAGCAGGTCATCGAAGACCCCGCTTTCGCGGCTCTCACCGCCGCCCTCGCCGAGGCAGAAGCAGCCGGACACGACCCGCAGCGGCTCCTCCAACAGGTCGCCGACCAGCGCGCCCTGGACGACGCGCGCCGCCCCGCACGAGTCCTGACCTGGCGCATCCAACGCCTCGGCGCACGACCGGCACCCAGCGCACGAGCCCGCGCAGCACAGTCCCGCAGCACAGCACGAGTCGGCGGCGCAACACAGCGACCAGACGCTCCAGACCACACGGCAGCAGCCGCCCCGGCCCCGCAGCCGCCACAAGCACGGCGGCGCTGATCGCGACCGCACGGGCAACCTGGGAGCACGCCTGCGCCCCGCAGCCGCACGACGAGCACCCAGGTTCGCGCTTTTCGTCATGCTCTCTCCATCGGGGGCGTACGTCCGGGATCGAACGGCCGCGCGAGACTCGCCCGGATCACGCTGTCGCTGGCGCGCAAAGCCGCCGCCAGTTCTCCTTGCAGCTCGTTCGGGATGGCCTCTGCGTCGAGGGCGCAGGCGCGCACCAGAATGCGGCAGTCCTGCGTTTGCCGGTCTGTGGCTATCGCGGTGAACAGAGGGTGTGCCAGGTTCTCGCGGGCCGCGTAGCCGTCTTGGGCGTCCGTCGTCCTGCGGTGGAGATCCTCGACGATGCGGTGCGCGGCAGGCGCCTCGGCGGAACCGATCGCGTCCAGGACGGTAAGTCCGAGCCGGGTGTCGAAGACGGTCATCCCGGGTTCGGTCTCCCGCCCGGAGTAGGCCGTCACCAGGTCCGCCAGATGGCCGTCGACCGGCTGCCCGGCGTCGCGGCGGCACAGGACCGTGAGGCAGGCCGTGACGGCTTGCTCCCACGGCTCGCCGGGCGTCGTGTCGTCAAGGAGGACAGAGGCCCACTCAGCGTCACCGGCAGCGAGAGCAGCAAGTACGGCGACTTGGCGCCCGTCGAGCATCCGTTTGCCTACGCCGCGGTGAGCTTCGATGTGTGCCTTGGCCTCGGCCCAACGCCCTGTGGTGGTGAGGGTGCGTGTGCCGTCGGCAAGGAGCACACGCCATAGCCACGCGCGGACCTCGTGGCGGTCGTCGTCGGTCGCGGTGAGGTCTGCTGGTACGGCGACATCCTCGAACTGGGCGGCGGTGCCTGCCTCGACCGCCGTATACAGGTCGAGCAGTCGCTGTCGTCCCTCGTCTGCGTGGCCAGCGCGAATCTGGAGGCGGGCGAGGTTGACGACCGGTTCCAGTCCCCGGATTGCGCTCATGCCGGACAGCGGGAAGGCGTGGAGGTAGCCGGCGGCGTGCTGGTGGCACATCTCGCGGGCGAGGTCGGGGAGGCCGAGATCGGAGGCGATGAGCGCGGCCTGGTTGTAGACGGCCGATGCGAGCCCTTGGTCGCTCCTTTTCACCGCTGTGTCGGCAAGTTCGACCAGGCCGCGCACGCGCTCGGGCAGGGGCAAGCAGGGAGGCCGGAATCGAGCGACGAGCGGGAAGCGCTGGGCTGTGGGTCCGTGCGGGTCCATGGGTCCCCCGGGCGTGATTGAGAACTGCTGAGACGACGGTGCCGCCAGCCGTACGCCGGCGGGCACCGTCCGCTACGCGTCGGGCGTCACTGCCAGTCGACGACGATGCGGTTCAGCGGCGTGTCGAGAACGAAGAGGCCGGGGCGCTGCTCGATGGCCGGGGCGTCGGGGGGCTGGATCTCGAACGTAGTCTCGCGGCCGCGGTACTCCCGGTCCCAGGTGCGGATGGCGTCGGCGACCTTGGCGGCCAGCTCGTCGCTGCCGGGGCCGTGGCCGATGACGCCGAACTCCCAGAGCTTGCCGCCCTCAGGCGTCTTCCGCTCCGACAAGCGCCGCGCCAGGTAGGTGACGGCGCCTTTGTCGACGGCCGCGGTCGACGAGGGGTAGGGGTCCTCGGTGAGCAGAGTGCCCTTGGCGCTCTGGGGGAACAGCATCCGGATCAGGCCGGAGGGAAGCGAGCAGGAAACGAACAGCTCCATCCACTCCGGCGACTCCATGGCGCGGACCATCATGCCGGTCCACTCCTCGGTGCGCGGCTGCCCCAGGACACCGGCGAGGGCGTCCGCGTCGATGTTCTGCCCAGCGGGGGCCTGGAGTCGTACGGTGCCGTCCGCGCTGAGCGGGATGACGCGGCGGTCGTCGTCGGCGATGCCGCGACGGAGGGGCATGAAGGTGTTCATCTCGCTGCCCAGGGACACCCATCGGCCATCGCGCTGCTCGTAGGCGATGGACCGGGACACGGTGCCCTTGAGGCGCTGGGGGACGAGGAGCCGACCGCCGGGCGCGAGCTGCTGCAGCCAGGCGTGCGGTACGCCGTGCGCGCCGACGGTGGCGATGATCCGGTCGTACGGCGCTCCTTCGGCGTAGCCAAGGGCCCCGTCGCGGGTCACCGCCTCGACGTTGGTCATACCGGCGGCGGCGAGGTGCGCGCGTGCGCCCTCGACGAGGTCATCGTCGACGTCCAGGGTGGTCACGTGTCCGGTCTCGCCGACCAAGTGGGCGAGCAGAGCGGCGTTGTAGCCGGTGCCGGCGCCGAGTTCGAGGACGCGCTCGCCGGGCTGGGCGTCGAGCTGGTCCAGCATGAGAGCGACAACGCCCGGCTGGGAGGCGCACGAGATCGAGGTGCCGTCGGTGTCGTACTTGATGTGCACCGGTGCGTTGGCGTAAGCGTCTTCGAGCGGCGCATCGGGCACGAACACGTGGCGGGGAACCGTGCGCAACGCGGTCTCGACGGTGGGCGTGCTGGCGTGCCCGTCCGCGCGAAGCTGGTCGACCAGGGCGTTGCGGAGGCGCTCGGCGTCCGCCGTGGGGGTGGCGATCGTGTCGGTGTTCACCGCGCTGACGCTATCGGCGCCGGTCGTTGCCTCGGCGGGCGACGCGGTGTTGTCACTCGTTCCCATTACTACCTCTCGTGCGATGTTGGACAGAGCGCTCTGGTCATCCAGGAGGAGACCGGCGCGGTTGGAGTGGAAAATCACGTGGTGGGCAATGACGGCTCGCAGACCGCGAGTGAGGGCGCCGCGGTTGGCAAGGGAGGCCAGAGCGGCACCCGCCTCCTCGAAAGCAGCCACCCAAGCGTCATGCCCGGCAAGCGGGCCGCTCGGGCGACACAGGCTGCGGGCGTCGACCGTCATCAACTTTCGCATCGCGGGCGCCAGTTCGGCGGTCCACTCGGAGGACACATGGCCAGTCGCCGGTCGGAGCGCGGCGACCTTGGCCCACACATCGCCCTGCTCGAACCAGTCCAGGCTGGCCGCCCGCATCATCGTGCTCGCCAGCAGCACGGCGGTTTCCCTGCGCCCAAGGTTCTCCGGGCCAGGCTGGTAGGTGAGCAGATGGCGGCTGTCCTGGTGGAATAGCTCGTGAGCGACATCCATGGCCTCGGTCCCGCCGAAGGCATCGGTCTCGGGCTCGTAGATGTACGGCAGCCACGACACGGCCGTGCCGTCCTGGACGAGGTCACTCAACAGCGCTTCGACGGCGGGTGAAAGCTCGTCAGCGCGGTACCGCAGCGGCCAGGGTTGCTTGTTCATGAACCACCAGCCGGTGAGCTGCCTGGTCCCTTCGGCCGTGAGGAGGACAGGGGCGATGCGTTCCGCGATGGCGCGCCGGGCGCTCTCGCGGTCAGCGAAGATGATGTTGTGTTGCTGCCAGCGGTCCGGGGGCATGCGGGGGTCCTTCGGTCGATGGAGTCAGGCGATGAGCAAGCAGGCGTCCCAGGCGGATCGGGGTGGTACTGCGGTGCTGGGCGCGAGGAGGGCCAGTGCGATACCGGCTGCACCGTCGAGGAGGCCGGGGCCGCGCTCCTCGTCCTGCATGAGCGCCGTGGCGGCGTGTGCGGGGTCGGTGCCCGGCGGGTGGACTGCGGCCAGGAGCACCGGGATAGCGGCGCGGAGCTTTCGGACGGTCGAGGGATGGGCATCATCGGCCGCACGGGCAGCGACGTGGGCGAGACCGGCGAAGCCGTGGCATAGGCCGTTGTCCGTCGTGGCCTTGAGCTGGGCGGGGTCGGTGAGGGCGGCCAGGAGCGCGTTCTCGGCGTCCACCTGGCGGCGGGTGTCGCCGAGGGCGAGCGCGGCGAGTTGCTGGGCGCGGGCGAGACCGGCGGTGCCGTAGCACCACGACGGCCGCCGCGGCTCGGGCGGGGCGAGGCGTCCGGTGCGCAGCTCGCCCCGGGTGACCCAGTACGGCCAGGCCGGCCCTCGGCCCGTGTCCTCTCGCCAGCGGTCCAGCCATGCCAGGATCCGGTCCAGTGCTCCGTCGTGGCCGTCGACGAAGGTGCCGTGCCGGGCGGCGAGCGCCAGCAGCGCAAGCACGCCGCCAATGCCGTGCGCCATGCCGCTGTTGCCGTGCCCGCCTGGGAAGCGGTCATCCGGGCGGCCCGAGGGCCCCGTGTCTGTCCACCAGCCTGGCAGGGGCTCTCCGTCGTACGTGATCGGTTGGGTGAGGCGTACGCAGTAGTCCAGGACGGCGAGCAGGGCGGGGCCGCCGGGGTTGTGGCGCAGGAGGCAGGCGCCGTAGCCGGTCAGGCCCCGAATGGCGTCGAACTCCGCGAGCGCTGGAAGGCGTCCGACATCCATGCGGCGGTGAGCAGCGTCGACGCGGCGGCTCACATCGGCCGCCATCTGCCGGTCGAGAGTGTCAAGAGCGCGCTGGTAGGCGCCGGGCATGTGGTCGGCGGCGCAGGCCAGGGCATGCGCAAAGGCGGGCGCCCCGTAGAAGGGGTGGCTGTCGGGGCCGCTGGTGAGCGGTTCGCGGGAGGCGGCGGCGAGCCAGTCGTGGGCGCGCTGCCAGGGTCCGATGCCTGCGGCAGCCCGCTCGATGTGCAGGAGCGCGATGCCGGGAAGGCCGTGGGCAAGGTGCTGCCGACGTGCCGCCGGCAGGAGCGTGCTGGGGTCGGCAAGCTGTTCGGCGATGGCGTCGGCCAGGTCTTGCGTGGCCTGTGTGGTCACGGTGTCCTCCCAGTGGTGCGGGCGGTCCAGGCCAGGGCGGCAGCGCGGGCGAGGTAGAGGCAGACCTCTTCTTCGGGGAAGTTCACCGCGATGTGCCGTACGAAGTGGACGTGCAGCAGCGAGGTCAGGACGTCATCGAGGGCAATGCCCTGCGTGTGGCGCCCTGGCAGGTGCCGCCGGTAGGCGGCGAGCGCTGCGTCGCGATCGGCCCACGCCGACACGATGGCCGCTCCTCCTGGGGCGCTGCGCAGTGCCGCCCAGTCGTTGCCCGGGTCGGCCAGACGTACGGCGTCGGTGAACTGCGGGCGGGCGACGGGCGTGGGGGCTGTGGGCGGGATGTGGTCGATCAGCCAGCGCATTCCGGCTTGGGTGCTGCCGAGGAACGCGGAGGCGATAGAGACGGTGTGTGCGGCCACCAGCGTGCGCTCGTGCGGGAGCCGTGGCTGGGAGAGCTGGGCCAGGATGGCGCGCGAGTCCGCCTGGAACACTTCCTCGGCCGCGTCCCATGCGGCGCCGGAGCCCCAGCGGCCCATCTCCCGGTAGGAGGTGGGGTAACGCAGGTCCGCCAGCAGACCGGCACCGCGCAGTTCGTCGGCCCACGCGCTGACTGTGCGGGCCGTCTCGGCGAATGCCTCCGGGGCGGGGAGCGCGATGCGCAGGCGCAAGTGTTGCTCGGGGTCGCGGAAGCGGATGAACCACCAGGGCGGGCCGCCGAGCCGTTCGAGAAGATCCGGCAGGTGGCGGGTGAGCAACGTGTCTTGGCGTCGAGCGTCTCCGTACAGGGTGGCCAGGAGCACGGACGAAGTGGCCGGCGTCTGCATCTGGGCCGTGGAGAGGGCGCGGGCCGGGGTGGGGGCGGGCAATGCGGGCCACGTCGGCGGGCGGGTCGCCTTGAGCGGCACCACTACCTCGTGGGCGCGACCGTCGCACCAGCCATACGCTTCCGGTGCCGCGGCCTCGACGAGCACGGCCTGGCCCTCTCGGTTGAGGTGGTGGCGCAGCAGCGTGCGGTGGCCAGCCTGGTCGAGGTCGAGGAAGAGGAGCCGGTCGTCCTCCACGAGGTAGACCCGCTGAGGTAGCCGCCGCCGGGCCCTCCAGTCGGTGAGGGCGGCGTCCCATTCCGCCCGAGGGCATACGCGGCCAGGCAGCTCGGACGCCTCCAGCCGCCAGCGGGCCACGGCGAGCACTGTGCGCCCGTACCGCAGGCGCGGCAGGAACGGCATCGCCGCTGCGGCACCCCAGTCGAACACGGTGACCTGCGCGCATTGCGCGCGGGACAACTCAGTCAGGAATCGCACCAGCGGCGGAGTGTGCGTGTGGAGGTTCAGCGCGTGCATCCCGACAGCCTCGATGCGCTGGCCGCGCTCGGGGGCGGCCAGGTACATACGGCGGCCGTCGCACCCCACCGCCAGGTCCGCAGGTGTGAGGACGTCTTCGGTGGGGGCTCGGTGTTCCTGAAGGCTGATCACGGTGGGCAGGACTCGCGGGGCGCGCGTGACGTGGGCGCTCTCGGGCAAGAGCGGCGGAAAGGAGAGCTGCGCGGGCACGGTGTTGCTGTCAGCAGTTGGAGGGTCAGCCAGCTCGGCGGCCAGGACCTCACCGCCTGCGGGGGTCAGGACGCTGAGGAACCGACCCGTGGAGACGCCGACGCCGCGAGACACGCTCACGACCTCCAGCCGGAACCGCCCGCGCTGCAGCTCGCCCACGCTGGCCGCGTGGACCCGCACCCCCACCTCCAGGTGCGGCGGCACGCGGGGTTCGTCGGGCCCCACGTCCAGGGCGTCGATCAACTCGTCGGTGAGGACCACCTCGTCGCGGCCGTCGAGTGCGGCGGCCTGCGCCAGCCGTACGAGGGCGTCATCCCGAGCGGAGACGCGCGGCCGGCGCGCGCCAGGCGGCGTTCCCGGGTAGCCGTCGGGGTAGCCGATGCCGCTGTCCGCGACGACTTCCTGGAGCGGCACCATCGTGCCGATGCCGTACCGCTCGTAGAACCGCTGGTGGTAAGCACCCCACGCCGCGGTGCCGTACGGGCGGGCACTGACTCGGGTCAGGATCAGGGCGGCGCGCTCGATCTCGCGGGCGACCGCATCCGGCAGTACGAGCTGCGCGTCCAAGCGCAGGTCGAGCGCAACAGGGTGGCGGCGCAGGCCCGGCACGAGGGCACTCATCCGCGCTGCGACGCTGTCCCGCTCGCCGCGCGAAGTGCACGTCTTCAGACCGGTGCGGATCGCCCTCAGCTCGCGCACCGTCTCCGCGACCGTCGGGAGGGTATCGGCGTCGATCGCGTCGAGCTGGGCGAGCAGATACCCGAGGGCGTCGGTCTCGGTGCTCGGCGCGTGCAGGCTCGTGATCAGCACGCGCCGCTGGATCAGCTCCACCAGCAGCCGGCGTACCTTCTCCGGCCCAGCCGTGGGGAACTCCGCCCGGAGCTTGTCCGCAAGTGCACCGAACCTGATCGGTGCCTGCGTCGCGACGAGGACCGCGCGCACGGGCTCGGTCAAGGCCAGGGACGCCTCCACCGCGCGAGTCCGATCGTCTTGGGCGTCGGATTGAAACGGCACGATGAGCCGGTCTCCGCGACTCGTCACGGTGTTGTTGACGAGCACGGGCAGCCGTTCGAGGAGGTCGGGGAAGGACTCCATCTGCTCGACGACAGCGGCCAACCACTCTGCGCCCGCATGGCTGACAGCCACGTGCTCCACACCCCAGCATGCCCCCGCCTGCGGACCGAACGCCGCAGTGGTCGCACCGGCGAAGAGCCCGAACGGCGTGGCACGGTGCTGGGAACGCAGCAGGTAGCGGGCCACGGACGGCGCCGTACGACGCACGTCACGCGATGACGGCTCATGGGTCGTGCACACGGTCCGTACCTGCGCGGCCAGGACCGGGCTCGCGTGCTCCAGGGCCTCGGCGACGCTGCTGTTCGCCCATACCTCGCGCAGCCACGCGATACAGGTGGCCGACCCGTTGGCAGAGCGTTCGTCGAGGTCAGGGAGCGGAGGACATGGCAGTGTCGGCCGGGCAACGGCTCGTACGAGCGCGGTCGTGCCGGTTCGGAACGCTGGGCGCGGAACAGCCACCACTACCTCCGTAGGTGAGGGACAGGCGGCTGGTGCCGCCACGCCGCGTGCGCGACGGCACCAGCCCGTAGAGATGCGAAGCCTCAGGTCAGGCGACGTTGGTGGTGCAGGCGCCGCAGGTGGTTCCGCAGTTGTCGTCGGTCAGGTTGACCAGACCCGACGGGTCGGCCACCTCGACGAGGGAGACGTCCAGGTCGAAGCCGTCCGACGTCCCCGGGGTCTGCTGCCTGACCTGAGTGCTGCTCGGTACTACGGTGCTGCGTGTCATGCCAACTCCTCTGAGTGGATGGGATGTTGTTGTGCGGTGGTGCCCGCCTCCGGTCGCACGGCACAGCACCGCACGGCCGGGAGCGGGAGTCTGGTCAGACGGCAACTGGCCGCCGCTGCATGAAGTAGGCGAGTGCCCGAGCCTTGAGCCGGTCGAGGCACGGCTTGCAGGTGTAGACCGGGGCGTGCTGCCCGTCCCACTGCAGCGGGCCGAGCCAGATCACCGGCACTCCGGTGCGCTCGCACCCGAGCCAGCAGTCACCGGTGACCCAGCGCTCGTCCACGCGAGCTCATGCCTCGGCTCCGCTCCGCGACCTGGGAGTGGGCGACCGGCAAGCGGGCCCGCAGACCCAGAGCCGGAACAGCAGGCCCCGATGACGCACATCGCCCACCACCTCGCCACTCGCCCCCAGGTACCGGGCGCAGCGGGCGCACTCCATGGCCATCTGCTGTCGGGGCCGCAGTCGGGCCACGTCCGGGATGGGCGGGGTCACCGCGGCAGGGGTGATCATTCGTCGGCTCCTATGAGGAGTTCGGCCCAGACTTCTTTTCCCCATGGGCGCTTGTCCGGGCCGTGCAGGTCATAGCCCCAGCGGTCGGCGATGCCGTCAATCAGGAGCAGGCCACGGCCTGCCTCGTCGTCCTCACCAGCCTGACCGAGAACCGGCAGGCGCAAGGGTGCCCGGTCCACCACCCCGACACGCACCCGTATCGCGCTCGGCCGCCCAATGATCAGCCGGATCGAGTGGCACGAGGTGTGCCTGACTGCGTTCGCAATCAGCTCCGACATGATCAGCGCGGCGACGTCGGCAAGGCTGTCGAGGCGCCATACGCCGAGAGCGTCACGGACGAGCTGGCGGCCGATCTCGGCCGTGGCCGGCTCGCACGGGAAGGTCTGGCTGTAGGCGGGATGGCCGGTGGGAGCGGCCTGAAGTGGCGTAATGAGACTCGTCATTGGGGTTGAGCCTTCGCGTTGTCTCGGCGCCCGGCTCACCCCTGAGAAGGCGCCAGGGGCGCGCCGGGCCGTCAACAGCCGCCCGCACCGGAGGGAGTGGCGAGCGACCAGCAACCAGACAACTCCCTTTTGCAGCAAGGTGATTAGGACGATCAGCCATCCACCCGGAAGCAAGACCTAGGGCGATTTGACCTTCCCTTTACCTGGTGGGTGAGGGGGCGTGAGAGCTACCGTGCGTGCATGGACACCCCGCGCAACCGGGTTCTTGAGGCGTGGATGGCCGAACACGGCTACAGCTCAAACAGCCTTGCTGACGCTGCGAACAGTGCCTTAGAGCGGCTGACCGGGCGGCCTGGCGGCCTCGACGGCTCGTCGGTCCGGGCCTGGAAGGCCGGGCGGGTCACGTGGCCCAAATCGGCTACCCGTAAGGCACTCGAGGACGTCAGCAGCCTGCCCGCCGTCGCTCTAGGGTTCGTGCCACGGGGCCGGACTCCGTCCAGCCCAGCCGCACCGCAGCAGGAGGACCCCGACATGAAGCGTCGTACCCTCGTCGGCGGCATTGCAGCGGCTGCCGCCGTGGCAGCAGCCGCACCAGGCACCGCATCCCCGCGACGCATCGGCATGAGCGACGTCAACCGCCTGAACACGCGCTTCGCCGAGATCATCGCCAGCGACCACCGCCACGGCGGACAACTCGGCATCGAGCAGCAGGCTGCCGCGCTCGCCGACGAGGCGCTGAACCTCCAGAACGCCGGCAGCGCCACCCAACGCGTACGCAGCAGCCTCTATGCCTCCGCGGCGGCGTTCCGCTCCTCGGCGATGTGGGCCGCGATCGACGGCCGTCGCTACGACGTCGCCAAGGGGCACATGCGTGAGGCCCAGGCCCTCGCCGAGATGTCCGGCGATCAGGCGATCAAGTTCCGCATCTGGAGTCACGCGGGGGCCATGTACCGGCACATGGGCCGGCCCGCCGACGCGCTCGCCGCCAACGACGTGGCCCGCAACCTGCACATCACGCGCCGTGACCCGCTCTTCGCGTCCCTGGGTCTGGCCCGGCAGGCGGCGATTCACGGTACGGCGCAGGATCGCACTGGCATCCGCCGCGCGTTCGATCAGGCACAGGACGCCATGCTGCGCGCCGACCCGGCCGAGTACCGGCCGGTGTGGATGCTCGCGTTCTACGACCAGGCCGAGTTGGACTCCCTGGCCCTGTCCGCCTACTTGGCGCTCGGCGACTACGCGACCGCCGAGTTCCACGCCCACCGCTGCCTGTCCGCGCTGCGGCCCCACATGGTCCGGTCCCGGGCCATCACCACGACCCGGCTCGCGCACGCCCAGCTCGCGCAGGGTGCCGCCGACGCCGCCACGGCCACCGCGATGAAGGTCCCCGACGAGGCCGCTACCCAGCACGCCCGCGTATCGCGCATGCTGCAGGAGTTCGGGGCTGCGCTGCGCGCCACCGCGCCGGGCAGCTCCACCGCGCAGACCTGGACCGAGCACACCGCCGCCTGGAGGATGGCCGCATGACCACGGCGCCCGCCATCGAACTGCGCACGTTCACCACCCTCGACACCGTCCGCGGCGATCTCCTCGACGTGTACGCCGAGGTTCGCGCCCCACTCCTCAACCTGCCGAACTACGCGGTCACCGCGTTCGGCGAACGCCTGGACCGACACGGCGGCGAACCAGGGTTCACGGCCGTCCTCGCCTACGCTGACAGGCAGCCGATCGGCTACGCCTATGGCAACACCATCGAATATGGCGACCGCTACTGGCAGCGCACCAGCCCGACGCCGGCGGACAAGTACACCGAGCATCCGGTCGTGGCCTTGAAGGAGATCGGCGTCCGGCCGACCTGGCGGAAGACGGGCACCGCCCGCCGTATCCACGACGCCCTCCTCGCCACGCGCGACGAGCCGTACGTCACGCTCATGGTCAACCCGGCAGCTGGAGACGGAAAGGTCCACGCGCTCTACAAGTCGTGGGGGTACGACGACATCGGCCAGAGCCAGCCGTCACCGGCCTCGCCGCTTCTTACCGTGATGATCCGCGCCAGTCGTTGAATGCGCGGCGTACGTACAGCCCCCGTTCGGGCCTAGCTTCGTGCCAGCCCTGCGAGCACACAACCTCAGGACGATCACAGCGCCGCGGAACCGGTCGCGTGCTCACAGTGACCCTTTGATGCGAGCGAGCCGGACTGACCGCACCGCGATCTGCCCCTGTATGAGTACTCAATGAGGGGGTGAGGTGATCGACTCACTCAAGTCAGCGGCGCTCTCCGCTAACGACATCCCCTGCCAGAACCCGGCGCTATCGTTGAGACACCCAGTTTGAGTATCACCACTAGTGACGCTGCTGTCACGCATTGGCACGCGAAGGATAGGCGCCGAATGGACAGGTCACACGTACCCCTCACCGCGGGCTCACGGTCAGGCTCCGGGCTCGACGCAGGCAAGGGGGTGGCGTGCTAGTGGCTCTCAAAAAGTCGAACTTGTACAGCTCGCTGTGGCGGAGCTGCGACGAGCTGCGCGGCGGCATGGACGCCAGCCAGTACAAGGACTACATCCTAACGCTACTGTTCGTGAAGTACGTGACGGACAAGGCCAAGTCCGACCCGTATTCCTTGATCGACGTCCCCGTCGGCGGATCCTTCGATGACATGGTCGCCCTCAAGGGCGACAAGGAGATCGGCGACAAGATCAACAAGATCATCGGAAAGCTCGCCGAAGCGAATCCGACGCTGGTCAAGGTCATCGACCTTACGGACTTCAACAATGAGGAGAAGCTCGGTAAGGACAAGGAGATGCAGGATCGCCTCTCCAAACTCGTGGCGATCTTCTCTGACCTGGACTTTCGAGGTAGCCGCGCTGAGGGCGATGACCTGCTCGGCGACGCCTACGAGTACCTGATGCGACACTTCGCCACGGAGTCGGGCAAGTCGAAGGGCCAGTTCTACACCCCGGCCGAGGTCTCACGTGTGCTCGCCAAGGTCGTCGGCATTGGACCAGGCACGCGGCAGGACCACACGGTCTACGACCCTACGTGCGGGTCGGGCTCACTCCTCCTCAAGGTGGCTGACGAGGCACCTCGTGGCATCACCATTTACGGCCAGGAGAAGGACAACGCCACGTGGGCGCTGGCCAAGATGAACATGATCCTCCACGGCAACGCGGACGCGGACATTTTGAAGGGTGACACGATCACCAGTCCGCAGTTCACTACGGGCAGGCAGCTGCGGACCTTCGATTTCGCCGTCGCCAACCCGCCGTTCTCGATCAAGTCGTGGAGCAACGGTCTGGAGAACGACTACGGCCGCTTCGAGTACGGTCGGCCGCCGGAGAAGAACGGTGACTACGCCTTTCTGCTCCACATCCTCAAGTCACTCAAGAGCACGGGCAAGGCGGCGGTCATCCTGCCCCATGGAGTCCTCTTTCGTGGTAACGCCGAAGCCACCATCCGCAGGGAGTTGCTGCGCCGCGGCTACATCAAGGGAGTCATCGGCCTGCCCGCGAACCTCTTCTATGGCACTGGCATTCCGGCTTGCATCATCGTCCTCGACAAGGAGAACGCTCAGGCGCGCACCGGCGTCTTCATGATCGACGCCTCCAGGGGCTTCATTAAGGACGGCAATAAGAACCGCCTCCGCAGCCAGGACATCCACAAGATCGTCGACGTCTTCAACAGGCAGATTGAGATCGAGCGCTACTCGCGTATGGTGCCGCTCCACGAGATCGCCGACCCGAAAAACGACTACAACCTCAACCTCCCGCGGTACATCGACTCCTCCGAGCCGGAGGACATCCAGGACCTCCACGCCCACATGCACGGCGGGATCCCGGAACGCGACCTGGACGCACTCAACGGGTACTGGGAGGCGTTCCCGAGCCTTCGTCTTGCCCTCTTCAAGCCAAACCGTCCTGGCTACAGTGACCTAGCGGTCGGCGTGGCTGAGGTCCAACAAACCATCCTGGACTCCGTTGAATTCCAGAAATTCGCCACGGACGTCCGCGGTCAGGTTGAGGACTGGTTCACCGCGCACCGCCCGGTCCTGCAAGCACTGAACCCGGACACTGTCCCCAAGGACCTGATTGCTCGTATCAGCGACGACTTGCTGGCCCGGTTCAAGAACACTGCGCTGCTCGACGAGTACGACGTCTACGAGCAGCTCATGACCTATTGGCACGGCGTCATGCATGATGACGTCTTCCTCATCATGAACGAGGGGTGGTGTGAGGCGGCGAAGCCTCGCAAGACCATCGAGGACAAGGAGCGCAAGCTCTCTGAGACCCCGGACCTCGTCATCGGCTCTGGGCGCAACGCCACCAAGTACAAGATGGACCTCATCCCGCCGGCGCTCATCGTCGCTCGCTACTTTGCTGACGAGCAGGCCAAGGTTGACGCGCTACACGCCGCAGCTGAGGACGCAAGCCGTGCTGTCGAGGAGTGCATCGAGGAGCACGCCGTAGAGGACGGCCTGCTTGCTGAGGCGATGGACGACGGCAAGATCTCCAAGGCTCTCGCTTCGATGCGGCTCAAGGTAGCCAGGCACGAAGGAGCTGACTCGCAGGAGATCAAGGCGCTGCAGCACCTGATCAAGCTGTACAACGACGAAGCCGTCGCCAAGAAGGCCGTCAAGGAAGCCCAGGCCGCCCTCGATCTCGCGACCTTCAAGAAGTACGGCGACCTCACCGAGCCTGAGATCAAGCAGCTTGTACTCGACGACAAGTGGCAGGCGACGCTCACCAGCCGCGTAGCGTCTGAGGCTGAGTCACTCACTCTCGCACTAGTCTCTCGGATCCAGCAACTCGGCAAGCGCTACGCCGAAACTGTCGAGGCGCTTGACACGCTGATGGAAAGGCTCGGGTCCAAAATTTCACAGCACCTGGCCAGCATGGGGGTGGAGTAATGGTCAGCGTGGAGCATAAACCACTCGGTCAGCTACTACTGCGCCCGCCTCGTTACGGAATTAACGCTGCGGCTGTTCCGCTGGCCCCCGGTGTAGCAACCTATATTCGAATCACGGATATCGACGACTCGGGCAGGTTCTCTCCTGATCCCAAGGTCGGAGTAGATCACGTCAGCGCAGCCAACTACCGACTGGCCACTGGGGAGCTTGTTTTCGCGCGCACTGGCGCCAGTGTCGGCAAGTCCTACCTGTACGACTCACGTGACGGCGAGTTGGTGTACGCCGGATTCCTGATCAACATTGCACCGGATCCGAAGCTGCTCAATCCTAAGTACCTATCGCTCTTCACGCAATCAAAGGAATATTGGGACTGGGTCGCTCGGACATCTGTACGCAGCGGTCAGCCGGGAATCAACGGGCGTGAATATGCACAACTACCGGTGCCGTTGCCTGATATTGCGACGCAGAATGCGATTGCGGCCGCGATGAATGACGTCGACAACCTGCTCTCCACGTTGGAACGCCTGATCGCCAAGAAACAGGCGATCAAGCAGGGCGCAATGCAGGAGCTCCTGACCGGCCGTACCCGCCTGCAGGGGTACAGGGGCGTCTGGGAATATCGTCGCGTAACTGAAATGGGGGATGTCCTTGCTGGCAAGGCACTGAACGTCAGCGGCGCTGGAGCGTTGCGCCCCTATCTCCGGACGAAGAATGTGCTTGATGGGCGGATCGACCTAGGGGACGTTCTGTGGATGCCAATGACAGATGCCGAGTTTGAGCGCTTCGGTATCGAGCGTGGGGATGTTCTACTCAATGAAGGCCAGTCCTTGGAGCTCGTAGGCCGTTGTTCCATGTACAACGGTGAATTCGGAGCTTCCTGCACAATGCAGAATCAGCTACTCCGGTTTCGAGCCCACCGAGGAACATCTCCCGAATTCGCTGCGCATCTCTTTCGCCACTGCCAGCAAACGGGGGTGTTTGCTGCGATCGCTACGAAAACCACCTCAGTTGCGCACCTAGGCAGTTCGAGGCTTAGCAATCTACGTCTTCTCTGGCCTACTGATCGACTCGAACAGGCAGCAATTGCCGAGGTCTTGTCTGACATGGATACTGAAATCACTGCCCACGAGGCCCGTCTCGACAAATTGCGTGCTCTCAAGCAAGGAATGCTGCAGCAGCTCCTGACCGGCCGTACCCGCCTTCCCGTCAAGGAGAGCGCAGCATGAGCAATGTCGGTCAGCCCGAACGCAAGACTCAAGACCGCGTCATCGAGCTGTTCCAAGACTCGTTGGGCTACGAGTATCTCGGCAACTGGGAGTACCGCGCGGAAAATTCCAACGTCGATGTGGGGCTGCTCACGCACAATCTCCGCGCCCGGGGCTACAGCGACAACCTCATCAACAAGGCGGTCGACAAGCTGAAGAGCGATGCCTCGCTCGGTAGCGGCCGCGATCTGTACAACGCAAACCGCGACGTCTACGGCCTGCTACGGTACGGGGTGAAGGTCAATCCCGGCGTGGGCGAACAGTGGCAGACCGTGTGGCTCGTCGACTGGGCGCACCCCGAAGTCAATCACTTCGCCCTGGCCGAGGAAGTGACGGTGCTGGGGCAGCACACGAAGCGCCCGGACATCGTGCTCTACGTCAACGGCATCGCCTTAGGGACAATCGAGCTCAAGCGTTCAAAGGTCGCCGTCTCTGAGGGTATCCGGCAGAGTATCGGGAACCAGCGGCCCGAGTTCATTCGGTCGTTCTTCACGACAGTGCAGCTCGTCATGGCCGGCAACGACGT
Organism: Streptomyces sp. NPDC058985; assembly: GCF_042740985.1. Lineage (NCBI taxonomy): Bacteria > Bacillati > Actinomycetota > Actinomycetes > Kitasatosporales > Streptomycetaceae > Streptomyces > Streptomyces sp. NPDC058985. The sequence continues at coordinate 58,236 of NZ_JBHYJX010000004.1, forward strand.
AGAAGGACTGCGCTACAGCGCCATCGACACGCCGGAGAAGTACTGGTTGGCGTGGCGTGAGCTTTCCGACATCGCTGACCCGCTCGACCGCTCCTTGACGCAGCTCTGCTCGAAGGAGCGTCTACTTGAGCTGGTTCACGACTTCATGGTCTTCGACGCGGGGCAGAAGAAGACCTGTCGGCATAACCAGTACCTCGGCGTTAAGGCGGCCCAGAAGCGAATCGCCAAGCGCGAGGGGGGCATCATCTGGCACACCCAGGGCTCCGGCAAGTCACTGACGATGGTGTGGCTGGCCAAGTGGATTCGCGAGAACCAGCCGGACGCCCGCGTGCTCCTCATCACTGACCGGAGCGAACTGGATGATCAAATCGAGAAGGTCTTCCAGGGAGTCAACGAGGCCATCTACCGCACCAAGAGCGGCGCTGACCTACTCGCCACATTGCATGCGAGCGAGAAGTGGCTGATTTGCTCGCTGGTTCACAAGTTCCGCGGCTCGGAAGACGAGGCCGCGCGCGATGAAGCTGAGAGCGAGTTCATTCGTGAGCTGAAGGCAACCGTCTCGAAGGACTTCCACGCCAAGGGCAACATCTTCGTCTTCGTCGACGAAGCCCACCGCACCCAGTCAGGCAAGATGCACGACGCCATGAAGGCACTCATGCCTGGTGCCATGTTCATCGGCTTCACCGGTACGCCCCTACTCAAAGAGGACAAGGACACCACTGTCCAGCGGTTCGGCACTTTCATCCACACGTACAAGTTCGACGAGGGTGTTGAAGACGGCGTCGTACTCGACCTGCGGTACGAGGCTCGCAACATCGATCAGGACCTAACCTCGCCAGCAAAGGTCGACCAGTGGTTTGAGGCAAAGACCCGCGGTATGACGGACCTGTCCCGCGCCGAGCTCAAGAAGCGCTGGGGTACTATCCAGAAAGTCGTCAGTTCGGAGCCGCGCGCCCGGCAGATAGTCAACGACATCCTGCTCGACATGGAGATCAAGCCTCGCCTGTCGGACGGCCGCGGCAACGCCATCCTCGTTAGTCAGAGTATTTACCAGGCGTGCAAATTCTACGAGCTGTTCACGCAGGCTGGGTTCAAGGGAAAGTGCGCCATCATCACGTCGTACACGCCACAGGCCAGCGATATCTCAAAAGAGGACTCAGGCCACGGCGCCACCGAGCGGCTACGCCAGTACGAGATCTACCGGCAGATGCTCGCGGACCACTTCAACGAGCCTGCCGATAAGGCGATGGGAAAGGTCGACCAGTTCGAGAAGGACGTCAAGGAACGCTTCATCAACGACCCGGGCCAGATGCGGCTGCTCATCGTTGTCGACAAACTCTTGACCGGCTTCGATGCCCCGAGCGCGACGTACCTGTACATCGACAAGAAGATGCAAGATCACGGTCTGTTCCAGGCGATCTGCAGGGTTAACCGCCTCGACGGCGAGGACAAGGACTACGGCTACATCGTCGATTACCGCGACCTGTTCAACTCTCTTGAGTCCGCGATCACGGTTTACACCGGCAGTGTCCTCGATGGCTACGAGACAAGGGACATTGAGGGGCTACTGTCCAACCGGATTGACAAGGCCCGTGACGACCTCGACGAGGCCCTGGAAAAGATCCGGGCGTTGTGTGAACTGGTCGAGCCACCGAAGAACACCCTCCAGTACCAGCAATACTTCTGCGCCCGCGAGCAGGGCAACGTCGCCCAACTCAAAGCCAACGAACCTAAGCGGGTTGAGCTCTACAAGGCCGTTGCGGCTGTGACCCGCGCGTACGGCAACCTCGCCAATGAAATGAAGGCCGCTCGCTACAGCGACGCCGAGGCCGCGGCGATCAAGGACGAGATCGCCCACTATGCCAACGTGCGCGACGAGGTCAAGCTCGGCGCCGGCGAGAATGTCGACTTCAAGCAGTACGAGGCCGGTATGCGGCATCTGCTCGACACGTACATCAGCGCCAGTCCCTCCGAAGTGGTTTCCGACTTCCAGGAAGCCGGGCTAGTCCAGTTGATCGTCGAGTTGGGGGCTAGCGCGCTCGACAAGCTTCCCGCGGGTATCAGGAAGGACCCGGAAGCGATGGCGGAGACGATCACCAACAACATGCGCAAGGTGATCATCGACGAGCGCCCGATGAACCCGAAGTACTACGACAAGATGTCGGAGCTGCTCGACGCCATACTAGAAGAACGGCGCCAAGGAGCTCTGGACTACAAGGAGTACCTCACGAAGCTGCTGGAGCACGCCTCCAGGCTCGGCACAGGCGAATCAGACATCAAGTACCCGGAGTGGGCCAACAACGGTGCCCGCCGCGCCCTGATCGACTTCTTCGACCAAGCCCCGGAACTGGCCGCGGTGGTGGACACCACCATCCTCCATACCAAGCCCGACTCATGGGTGGGTAATGCGATGAAAGAGAAGAAGGTCAAACGCGCGCTCGCTCAGGCCCTGACTGCCGACTTCGACCGGCTTGATGAACTGCTTGAACTGCTAAAGGCACGTCATGAGTACCGCTAATGCCTGTCTCACCATCCGTGGCATCGACGTCGACGTCATCTACAAGAACATCAAGAACCTGCACATCGGCGTCTACCCACCGCTGGGACGCGTCCGGGTAGCAGCGCCGCATCAGCTCGACGACGATCAGGTGCGGATCGCCGTGATCCAACGCCTGCCGTGGATCAAGGAGCAGCGCGAGCAACTGCAATCAGCCTCACGGCAGTCCACGCGGGAAATGGTCACAGGCGAATCCCATTACGTGTGGGGCGTTCGCCGCCGGATGAAGATCGTTGAACGCCCAGGTCGGGCACACTTCGAGCTAGACGGCGAGCGATTGCTGTTGTATGTCCCGGCCGGCACCTCAGCCCAACGGCGCCGCGAGCTGCTCGACCAGTGGTATCGAGAGCAGCTTCGGCATGCGGTCCCGACCTTGATTGCCAAGTGGGAGCCGATCCTCGAAGTCTCGGTATCGCGGTGGAGCATTAAGCGGATGAAGACCAAGTGGGGGTCCTGCAACCGCGAGACCGGGCACATTTGGTTCAACGTCGAGCTCGCCAAGAAGCCCCCGGCCTGCCTGGAGTACATCGTCGTCCATGAGATGGCGCATTACCTGCAACGCCACCACGACGACCGTTTCACCAAGCTTATGGAGAGATCCATTCCAAACTGGCGAAGTCTCCGTGACCAGCTGAACAATGCGCCGCTCGCAGAGGAGCAGTGGCAATGACTGCTGGGAAACCAAGCTCGGTGGGGGGACCAGCCTCCACGCGCCACGGCCGTCCGCGCCGACGTTCTCCTGAGCGGGCCTGGCAGCGAGGGGCAGCTACGCGTGCTTCGTGCGTGCGCGATGCGTGAGCGGACGGGCCAACACCAGGCATCACCTGCAGGACGAGGCACCGCGCCGCAGGGCGCTGATCAGGCAGAACGGCACCGTGCGGCATTGCCTGAAACCACCCGGCAAGGATTCGATCCCACTCCTAAAGCGGGTGTCGCAGGTTCGAATCCTGCCGGGGGCACCAGTTCAGAAGGGGGCCACTCCCGAGATTTCGGGAGTGGCCCCCTTCTGACATTCACGCCTGACATCAACGCGGTGGTCGCTGTCCCCTGCGTCCCTCATCTGATGCCGCGCGCAGTCGCGACGGCAGGCGATCTTCAGGATGCGTCGGCGTAGGCAAGGTGCGCGCCACAGACGGTGCACCGGAAGAGCATGGCGGTCATCCCCTCACCGAGGCGGGTCAAGAGGCGCTCAACCTGACTTCCGTCGTGGCAGCCATCCCTGCGCATCTCGGTCCGCAGCTGGTCGAGAGCTTCGGGATGCTCCGCCAACTCGGTGTACCCGACCTCGCCCACGAAGGCACCCGCGTCGTGGCAGTGGACGAGCCAGTGCGGATCCTGCCAGGCGTGGAACCCTGGTGTGCGGCGGGTGACCTGGTGCAGCACGTCGTCGCTCACGCCGTCGAGCCCGTAGGAGTCGGTGAATTCGCCCGCGAAACGATCAGCTGCCCTCCCGTCTGCGATGCACCAGGGGCAGAAGCGTCCGCTGACCTCTTGCGCGGAGTAGAAGGTTGCCGTGTAGATCCAGCCCGTGCTGCGATGGCAGCAGGCACACGAATCGGCGGACGCGCGGATGGCCCCGCTTGCCAGGGGGTCCGGGTGATACCGGAAGAAGGGCAGGTCGGCGCTCATCGCAGCTTCTTGCTCTGCGCGGTAACGGCCACGCCTACCGATCCCATGAAGGCAGTCTGTCCGCAAGGAAGTAGTGGATCAAGTGCCCTCGCGCGGCACCAAGGGCGAGCCTGGATCGAAATTCTGCGGCGGGTGGTCCCGTCGGCGGGACAGGGAAAGGGCAATTACAGGCTTTCCTAGGTGCCCTTCCGCGTTCATGCCGGACTGCGTTGCCAACGGCTCAGGCGGCGTGCGGGGTGAAGGTGACGTGCGAATCGCCTTCGTCGATGGTCAGACTGAGCGTGCCGTCCAGGGCCTTGGCCAAGCGCCGTAGCAGCGGAAGGGTCGGTACGGTGTCGCCGCCCTCCATCCGGGATACTTGCGGTTGCGTCATGCCAGACCGCTCCGCCAGCTCCGTCTGGGACAGGCCGAGCTCGATGCGACGGTCGTAGACCGCCTGGCCGAGGTCGCCGGCCAGGCGGGCATCGACGTACTCCTGGTCGTACTCCACCGACTCCCCCGCGAGCTCCCGAGTCCGACGCGTCCTCCACCTGCTGTGGCTCATCAGCTCTCCTTGCGCCGTTCGTACGTGTGTTGGGCGTGCCCGTGCTCGGCCTCGCATGCCTTCTGGACCTGGTGCGCACGTTCGACTTCAGCCGCTTCACGCATCTTCGTCTTTCTGAAAACCGTCAGCAGCACGATCCGTTGTCCCGGCGCGAGCCAGTACGGAATGCGCACTGCCTCGCCGTCCAAGTCGAAGCGGAGTTCACGGAGCTTGCCTCCCAGGTGCCGCGAGTACGGCTCGCCGAGGGTCGTCGGCTCGTCCAGCAGTCGGTCGGTCTTGTCCTCGACCCGTCGGTAGAGCCGGAACGGGAGGAGCTCCAGCCATTCCCGCACCTCGGGTTCGATCTCGATCTGCCACCGCTCCGACATGCAAACAACGGTATATACCTCGTAATGCATACCGCAAGCCACCAGGGCCGCCCCCGGCCGCTCAGCGGGTAGAGCACCCGTTCCCCGGGCTCCGCACCGGACACGCCCCGACGGCTGCACCAGCGGACGACACATCTACCCCCTGTTCACAGCTAGGCCGGCGCTGACCTCGGCCCCCGCCGGCGTAGGAAACGACCTGTCGCCGAAGAGGACCCGGCCGGCCACCGCCCTGCCGAAGCGGCTTCGGAGGAGAGGGAACGCCGCCTCCGCCATCGCCGGGGTGCGGAGTTGGGACAGTGCCCTGCGGAGCATCAGGCGGCCGCGGAAGTCGGTGCGCAGGGCTGCTCCGTCGTAGGTGCGCAGCGCCCTGCGGTCACCCGTGCGCAGTGCCGTGTCCAGGACCGTGGCCGCGTGCTCCGACAGGCGGAGGCACGGGTCCAGGCCGCCCGCCGTGAGCGGGGAGACCGCGCCGGCCGCGTCGCCCACGAGGAGGCCGTCCGGGCTGCTGATCCGGCGGAGGACGCCGCCGACGGGGATCGGGCCGCCGCGTCGCTCCACCGCGTCGGGGCGGGTGACGCCGGTCAGGCCGGGGGCCGTGGCGCTGAAGCGTTCCATGGTGCGGCGCAGGCCGTGGGGGAAGCGGTCGGCGTAGCCCGCGACGCCGACGTGGGCGTGCCGGCCGTCGTTGACCACCCAGGCCAGGTAGCCGGGGGCGTGGGACGGGTCCAGCACGCAGTGGAAGGTCGGTGGCTCGTCGCCGCCTTCGGAGAGGGCGAAGACCTCCTCCGCGCCGACCAGCAGGTGGTGGTTGCGGTCGAGGCCCAGGTCGTGGGCGACGCGTGAGCGGGCGCCGTCGGCTCCCACGACGAAGCGGGCCCGGAGCGCCGTGGGGCCTTCGCGTCCGGCGAGGTGGAAGGTGGCGCCGGTGCGGCCGGCGTAGCGGGTGCTCAGCGCCAGGCGTACGCCGGACTCCGCCGCGGCCTCGGCCGCCCGCGTGTACAGCGGGGCCATGTCTCCCACCCGGTACTCGTCGCGTCCGCTGACCAGGCCGACCGGGCGGCGCAGGTTCGGGGGGTAGAGCAGGACGCGCCGGATCGGTGGGCCGAGGCAGTCGGGCGGGAGGGGGAAGTCGTCGAGTGTCTTGCGGACGAAGATTCCGGTGGTGCGGATCGCGGAGGCGGGACTGGCGCGGCGTTCGGCCAGGACCACGTCGTGGCCCTTGCGGGCGAGGAGTGTGGCCGTGTGCAGGCCGGCCAGGCCCGCGCCGACCACCAGGACGTCGGCCTCGGCCGTGGCTCCGAGGCGGTTCATCGCGGCTGGTCGGGGACGGTCGCGTCCACCCGGTCGTCGGCCTCCCAGCGGAGCAGGTCTCCCGGCTGGCAGTCGAGCGCTTCGCAGAGCGCGTCGAGCGTGGAGAGGCGCACCGCCTTGGCGCGGCCGTTCTTGAGGACCGCCAGGTTGGCGGGGGTGATGCCCACCCGGTCGGCCAGCTCGCCCACGGCCATCTTGCGCCGGGCCAGCATCACGTCGATGTCGACGACGATGGCCATCAGATGACTCCGCTCAGCTCGGCCTGCATCTGCGACGCCTCGGCGTCGCGCGCGACCGCCTGGGCGAGCAGCACCCGCATCACCAGGACGACGAGCGCGACCCCGAAGGCCGCGAGGGCGACGCCGCAGAGGAGGAGCACCACGCCCGGCGCCACCGCCTCGCCCGGCGCGAGCACGACGCCGAGCGCGCAGACGAGCACCCCGGCGGCGGCGAACGCGCCCACCACGACGTGCACGTGCCGGAAGGCGGCGTGGGAGAACACCGTGCCCCTGCGCACCATGGTCACCAGGCGCCACGTAGCCAGGAGTACGGCTTCCACCGTCATGACGCCCAGGACCACGATCACGACGATCGGGACGCGCCGGTCCGCCAGTTCGCCGCCGTCCAGGTCCGAGGCCAGCAGGGCCGCCATCACCGTCTGGACGAACACCGACCCGGCGAGCAGCGCCGCGAGTACGGCGCGTAGCGCGAGCACGGTCAGCTTTCCCATCGCCACTCCTTCAATCGAATCACGATGTGAATCTATCGTGTTTCGATAGGTAGCGGCAACAGGTGGCCCACCGGTGCCGCCAGAACCCGTGGCCTGGAGGCCAGTTGCCGTCACTGACAGGGGCCGGGCCGGCGGGGGCGCCTCAACGGCCGCCGAGCAGCATCCAGATCGCCACCGCGATGAACAGACCGCCCGCCCCCAGCGGGAGGACGATGCTCTCGACCCGCTTCCCGGTCAGGTCCACGCGTGCGGTGCCCGGGGTGCCGGGGAGATAGCGCACCGGTGCCCGGCCGCCCACCGGGAGGCGTTCGACGCCGGAGGTCCTGGCCCGGAACTGGTGCGAACGGCCCTGCGCGTCGGTGAACTCGACCACCGCGGTGAAGGCGACGCCCTCCCCCCTCGTACCGGTGCTCCGGTGGTGGCGGACCACCAGGCCGTCGGCGCGCGTCCCCGCGCGGCGGAGGCGGCGCTGGAGGACGGCCTCGTATATTCCGGCACCGACGACGGCGAGACCCGCGAGCAGCAGGAGCGTCGACCACACATTCACCTCCTCTCCCGGCCCGGCCGAGTTCTCCGGGCATGTGCCCGTCATGGCAGGGCACACGGAGGGAGCAACGCTACACACTCCACCGTTTCGAGACCGTTTCGAGATGGACGTACAAGCGGCTCCACGGACCTTCCGTCAGGAGGCCCGGGGCCTCGTGGAGACTCGACAGATCGGATTCGCAATGATTCTCATTGGGCTCATTCTGCTCATCATCGGCCTGCTCGTCGGCGTCGGGCTGCTGACCACGGTCGGCGGAATCCTCATCGTGGTCGGTGCGGTCCTCTGGATCCTCGGGGCGACCGGGCGGGCCGTGGGCGGCCGCAAGCATTATTTCTAGATTTCCAGGCTTGGCAGACGCCCCGACGGGGGCCGGGGTGGTGGCCCCGGCCCCCGTCGGTCGGCGTACCGCGAGATGGGGCCGCCCGGCGGGATCCGTCTCAGGGCCGGTGGACCAACTCGACCAGCAGCGCCGCGATCAGCGTCCACGCGCCGATCCCGAGCAGCCACAACGTGTCGGTGAGGAGGCCGAAGGCGAAGACGGCCGCCGCGGTGAGCAGGAGGGCGAGGAAGAGGCGCTTCATGGGACCGGTCACCCCTCGAAGCGGTAGCCCATCCCGGCCTCGGTGACGAGGTAGCGGGGACGGGAGGGATCGGTCTCGAGTTTGCGGCGCAGTTGGGCCATGTAGACCCGCAGGTAGTGGGTCTTGTTGCCGTGGGTCTCGCCCCAGACCTCGCGCAGCAGGTGCTTCTGGCTGATGAGGCGGCCGGGGTGGGTGACCAGGATCTCCAGCAGGTGCCATTCCGTCGGGGTGAGGCGGATGTCGTGGCCAAGGCGGCGGACCTTCTTCGCGGTCAGGTCGACGGTGAAGTCTTCCGTGGTGACCAGCGTCGTATCGGCGGCGGGGTCCCTACCGGCGGCGGGGTCCGTCTCGGTGCGGCGGACCGCGGCGCGCAGGCGGGCCAGGAGTTCGTCCATGCTGAAGGGCTTGGTGATGTAGTCGTCCGCGCCCGCGTCGAGCGCGGCGACCTTCTCGCCGGAGGCCCTGCGGGCCGAGAGCACCAGGATCGGCACGCGGGTCCAGCCACGCAGCGTCCTGATGACGTGGACGCCGTCCACGTCCGGCAGTCCGAGGTCGAGGACGACGACGTCGGGCCGGCGTGCCTGGGCCAGGCGCAGGGCCGTGGTGCCGTCGGGCGCCGCGTCGACGCCGTAGTGGCGGGCGCGCAGGTTGAGGACGAGTGCGCGGACGAGCTGGGGGTCGTCCTCCACGACCAGCACCCGGGTCATCGGTGTGCGCCTTCCTGTCGAAACGGCACGCCCTGGGTGGGTGAGGCCGGAGCCGACGGCCGGGAACGGGTTCCGGGCGGCCGGCTCCGACGGCGTACGCGTAAGGCCATCAGCGGTCGGCCGCCGAGAGGTCCTTGAGGGCGATGTTGAGTTCGAGCACGTTCACCCGGGGCTCGCCCATGAAGCCGAGGGTGCGGCCCTCGGTGTGCTCGTCGACCAGCTTCTGGACCCGGTCGGCGGGCAGGCCGTTCCGCTCGGCGACGCGGTGGACCTGGAGGTCGGCGTAGTTCGGGGAGATGGCCGGGTCCAGGCCGGAGCCGGAGGAGGTGACGGCGTCCGCGGGCACGTCCGAGGGGTTGACCGGGTGGCCGGGCACGGAGTTGTCCTTGACGACGGCGGCCTTGGCGTCCTTGACCCACTGGACCAGCTCGGCGTTGTCGGCGGAGCGATTGGTGGCGCCGGACAGGATGAGCTTGTACTGGGTGTTGACGCTGTTGCTGCCGAGGCCGTTCTGCGGTCGGCCCTGGAACCACCTGAGGTCGGGCTCCGGGGTCTCCTGGCCCTTCTTGAGCGGCAGGTTGTACGCCTGGCCGATCAGGGACGAGCCGACGACCTCGCCGTGCGACTCGGTCTCGGAGCCGTTCGCCTTGCCGGCGAAGAGCCCCTGGGCGATGCCGGTGACGGCCAGCGGGTAGATGACGCCGGTGACGAGGGTCAGCACGAGCAGGGCGCGCAGGCCCGCGCCGAGCAGCCGGGCGGTGTTGGTGAGGGAGGTGTTCATGGCGGTCAGCCGATCCCGGGGATGAGGGAGAGGAGCAGGTCGATGGCCTTGATGCCGAGGAAGGGCGCGATCAGCCCGCCCAGGCCGTAGACGGCGAGGTTGCGGCGGAGCATCCGGTCGGCGCTGACCGGCCGGTAACGGACGCCCTTGAGGGCGAGCGGCACCAGCGCGACGATGACCAGCGCGTTGAAGATCACCGCGGACAGGATCGCGGAGTCCGGCGAGGACAGCTGCATGATGTTGAGCTTGTCGAGGCCCGGGTGGACGGCCGCGAAGAGCGCCGGGATGATCGCGAAGTACTTGGCGACGTCGTTGGCGATGGAGAACGTCGTCAGGGCGCCGCGGGTGATGAGGAGTTGCTTGCCGATCTCGACGATCTCGATGAGCTTGGTCGGGTTGGAGTCGAGGTCGACCATGTTGCCGGCCTCCTTGGCGGCCGACGTACCCGTGTTCATCGCGACGCCGACGTCGGCCTGCGCGAGCGCGGGCGCGTCGTTGGTGCCGTCGCCGGTCATCGCGACCAGCTTTCCGCCGGCCTGCTCCCGCTTGATCAGGGCCATCTTGTCCTCGGGCGTGGCCTCCGCGAGGAAGTCGTCGACGCCCGCCTCGGCGGCGATCGCCTTGGCGGTCAGCGGGTTGTCACCGGTGATCATGACGGTCTTGATGCCCATGCGCCGCAGTTCCCCGAACCGCTCCCGCATGCCCTGCTTGACCACGTCCTTGAGGTGGATCACCCCGAGGACGCGGGCTCCGTCGCCGTCCTCCACGGCGACCAGCAGCGGGGTGCCGCCCGCCGCGGAGATGCGGTCGGCGGCCTCGCCGGCGCCCTCGGCGACCGTGCCGCCGCGTGCGCGGACCCAGGCGGTGACCGAACCGGCCGCGCCCTTGCGGACCTTGCGGCCCTCGACGTCCACGCCGGACATCCGGGTCTGGGCGGTGAACTCGATCCACTCGGCGCCCACCAGCTCGCCCCGGTCGCGCTCGCGCAGCCCGTACCTCTCCTTGGCCAGGACGACGACGGAGCGGCCCTCGGGCGTCTCGTCGGCCAGCGAGGAGAGCTGGGCGGCGTCCGCCAGCCGGGCCTCGGTGGCGCCGCCGACCGGCACGAACTCGGCGGCCTGCCGGTTGCCGAGGGTGATGGTGCCGGTCTTGTCCAGCAGCAGGGTGGAGACGTCGCCGGCCGCCTCGACCGCACGACCGGACATCGCGAGCACGTTGCGCTGCACGAGGCGGTCCATGCCCGCGATGCCGATCGCGGAGAGCAGGGCGCCGATGGTGGTGGGGATGAGGCAGACCAGCAGCGCCACCAGCACGACCATCGTCAGGTCGGTGCCCGCGTAGCCGGCCAGCGGCGGCAGGGTGGCGCAGGCCAGCAGGAAGACGACGGTCAGCGAGGCCAGCAGGATGTTCAGCGCGATCTCGTTGGGCGTCTTCTGCCGGGCCGCGCCCTCCACCAGGTTGATCATCCGGTCGATGAAGGTCTCCCCCGGCTTCGTCGTGATCCGGACGACGATCCGGTCGGAGAGCACCCTGGTGCCGCCGGTGACGGCGGACCGGTCGCCGCCGGACTCCCGGATGACGGGGGCGGACTCGCCGGTGATCGCCGACTCGTCCACGGAGGCGACGCCCTCGGCGACGTCGCCGTCGCCGGGGATGACGTCGCCGGCCTCGCAGACCACGAGGTCGCCGACGCGCAGCCCGGTCCCGGGCACCCGCTCCTCGCGCCCGTCCACCAGGCGGCGGGCGACGGTGCCGGTCTTGGCCCTGCGCAGGGTGTCGGCCTGCGCCTTGCCGCGGCCCTCGGCGACGGCCTCCGCGAGGTTGGCGAAGAGCACGGTCAGCCAGAGCCAGGCGCTGATGGTCCAGCCGAACCAGTCGCCGGGGTCGGCGAAGGAGAAGACGGTCGTCAGGACGGAACCGACGAGGACGACGAACATGACGGGCGACTTCACCATCACGCGCGGGTCCAGCTTGCGGAAGGCGTCGGGCAGCGACCTGACGAGCTGCCCGGGGTCGAAGAGGCCCGCGCCGACGCGGCCTTCCTCCGGTTGGTGCCCGGTCGGCGCGTCGCTGTGCGGCGCCCTGGTCGGGGTGGCTGTGGACATGGTGTCCTCGTGCTTCTGGGGGTCGGTCATCGGGGTGGTGCCGGTCGTCCGCGCGTCGGTGTTCATGCCGCCAGCCCTTCGGCGAGCGGGCCCAGCGCGAGCGCCGGGAAGTAGGTCAGCCCGGTGATGATCAGGATGGCGCCGACGAGCAGGCCGGTGAAGAGCGGCTTCTCGGTGCGCAGGGTGCCGGCGGAGGCGGGCACGGGCTTCTGCTGGGCGAGGGAGCCCGCGAGCGCCAGGACGAACACCATCGGCAGGAAGCGGCCGAGCAGCATCGCCAGCCCCAGGGTGCTGTTGAACCACTGGGTGTCGGCGTTCAGGCCGGCGAAGGCGGAGCCGTTGTTGTTCGAGGCCGACGTGTAGGCGTAGAGGATCTCGGAGAATCCGTGCGCCCCGCTGTTGGTCATCGAGTCGCCCGGGGTCGGCAGGGCCAGGGCGGCGGCGGTGAGGACCAGCACCAGGGCGGGCGTGATGAGGATGTAGCAGGCCGCGAACTTGATCTCGCGGGTGCCGATCTTCTTGCCCAGGTACTCGGGGGTGCGGCCGACCATCAGACCGGCGATGAACACCGCGATGACCGCCATGACCAGCATGCCGTAGAGGCCGGAGCCGACGCCGCCGGGCGCGATCTCGCCCAGCATCATGCCGAGCATGGTGATGCCGCCGCCGAGTCCGGTGTACGAGGAGTGGAAGGAGTCCACCGCGCCGGTGGAGGTGAGGGTGGTCGACACCGCGAAGATGGACGAGGCGCCCACGCCGAAGCGCAGCTCCTTGCCCTCCATCGACGCGCCCGCGAGTTCCGGGGCGGGTCCGTGGTGGGCGAACTCGGTCCACATCATCAGGGCGGTGAAGCCGACCCAGATGGCGGCCATCGTGCCGAGGATCGCGTAGCCCTGGCGGACCGAGCCGACCATCAGGCCGAAGGTCCGGGTCAGCGAGAACGGGATGAGCAGGATCAGGAAGATCTCGAAGAGGTTCGAGAAGGGCGTCGGGTTCTCGAAGGGGTGGGCGGAGTTGGCGTTGAAGTAGCCGCCGCCGTTGGTGCCCAGCTCCTTGATGGCCTCCTGGGAGGCGACCGCGCCGCCGTTCCACTGCTGCGGGTCGCCGAGGAACTGGCCGACCTCGTGGATGCCGGAGAAGTTCTGGATGGCCCCGCAGGCGACCAGGACGACGGCGGCGACCGCGGCGATCGGCACCAGGACGCGGACGACACCGCGCACCAGGTCCGCCCAGAAGTTGCCGAGTTCACCCGTGCGGGACCGGGCGAAGCCGCGCACCAGGGCGACGGCGACGGCCATGCCGACGGCGGCGGAGACGAAGTTCTGCACGGCGAGGCCGGCGGTCTGCACGACGTGGCCCATGGCCTGTTCGCCGGAGTACGACTGCCAGTTGGTGTTGGTCACGAAGGACACGGCGGTGTTGAACGCCTGGTCCGGGTCGATCGACGCGAAGCCGAGGGAGCCGGGGAGGACGCCCTGGAGCCGCTGGAGCAGGTAGAGGAAGAGGACGCCGGCGAGGGAGAAGGCGAGGACGCCGCGCAGGTACGCGGGCCAGCGCATCTCCCGGTCCGGGTCGGCACCGATGCCCTTGTAGATCCACTTCTCGACGCGCCAGTGCCGGTCGGAGGAGTAGACCCGGGCCATGTGGTTGCCGAGGGGTATGTAGGCGAGCGCCAGCGCGGCGATGAGCGCGAGCAGCTGGAGGACGCCGGCGAGGACGGGGCTCATGTGGTGCTCAGAACCTCTCCGGGTAGATCAGGGCGAGGACGAGGTAACCCAGGAGGGCGACGGCCACGACCAGGCCGACGGTGTTCTCGGCGGTCACAGCTTCGTCACCCCCTTGGCGACGAGAGCCACGAGCGCGAACACCGCGATCATGGTGACGACGAAGGCCACGTCGGCCATCGCAACTCCTATGAGGTTCGGGCAGGGAACTGACACGTCGAGGAAAGCTCCTTCTCGGCCCGATCCGGTCGCCGTTGATGGCTTCCATACGTCGACCGGAACGGCTTTGACGCTTCCCTGATGGCAGGCCTGCCCCGGGCGGCACCGGACGCCGCGGCGGCGCGCCCGCGCCGGGTCGCGGCGGTCCCCGCGACGCTCCTAGCCGACCCGCACCGGTGGTACCGGCCGGCCGAGGGCGCCCGGCGCTCCGCGGCCCCGGGGTCGCCGGCCAGGGGCGGGACGGCACCGCGACGGGTGAAGACGACGAGGCGCAGTACGGCGAAGCGCGCGACGCCGGCGAGTGCGGAGGCGGACAGGTAGACGATCTGTTCGAGGACCGCGCCGGGCGCCGCCACCAGCTGGTGCAGGGCGAGCATCGCGGCGCAGGTCGCCGCGTACGCGGCCGCCGCCGATCCGGCGGACTGCGTGTGCTGGCGCCAGGTCGCGCGCCCGTCGGCGCCGAAGGTGAAGCGGGCGTGCAGCTCGGTGGCGAGGAGCGTCGAGACCACGGTGATCACGGCGTTGGCCAAGACCCAGGGGAGCCAGGTGGCGAGGGCCGCCACGGCGACACTGGAGGCCAGTCCCAGCCCGCCGCCGCACAGGACGAAGCGGGCGAAGGCGGCGAGGGCACCGGGCGCCTCCCGCGGCCGGCCGGGCGCTCTGTCCGCGGCCACCGTCACCGTCACCGTTTCCATGGTCCGACCCCCCGGTAGATTCCGTGCACCTCGTTGGCACCACTATGGCACACATATGGTGCCATTGCGAGCCTTTTATGGCGTCAGCCGTGCCATCAGAAAGGCGGCGCACCCCGACACGGTGTCGGGGTGCGCCGCCCTGGGGCGTGGAGCGAGGGGCCGCTCCGGCACTACCTCGGGTCGCGGTCGAAGACCGACTTCGACCAGAAGTAGCCGAGCACGGTGAGGGCCGCGCACCAGACGAGGGCCAGCCACCCGTTGTGGCCGATCTCGGTGCCGAGCAGCAGGCCGCGCAGGGTCTCGATGGCCGGGGTGAAGGGCTGGTACTCGGCGATCGGCTGGAACCAGCCCGGCATCGCGTCGATCGGCACGAAGGTGCTGGAGATGAGCGGCAGGAAGATCAGCGGCAGCGCGTTGTTGCTGGCGGCCTCGGCGTTGGGGCTGATCAGGCCCATGCCGACGGCGATCCAGGTGAGGGCGACGGAGAAGGCCGCGATCAGTCCGAACGCGGCGAGCCACTCCAGGGCCGTGGCGTCGGTGGAGCGGAACCCGATCGCGAGGGCGACGACGCCGACGAAGACGACGCTGAGGACGGACTGGAGCACGCTGCCGACGACGTGCCCGACGAGGACCGAGCCGCGGTGGATCGCCATGGTGCGGAAGCGGGCGATGATGCCCTCGGTCATGTCGTTGGAGACGGAGACGGCCGTACCGATCGTGGTGGAGCCGATGGTCATGAGGATCAGCCCGGGGACGAGGTAGGCGACGTAGGCGTCGCGGTCCGCGCCGCCGCTCATGCCCGCGCTCATCACGTCGCCGAAGATGTAGACGAAGAGCAGGAGCAGCATGACCGGGGTGAGCAGCAGGTTCAGGGTGAGGGACGGGTAGCGGCGGGCGTGCAGCAGGTTCCGCCGGAGCATGGTGGACGAGTCGCGCAGGGTGAGGGCGATGGTGCTCATCGGACGGTCTCCTTGGACTGGTCGGCCTGGGCGGGGACGGTGGTGGAGCCGGTGAGGGCGAAGAAGACGTCGTCGAGGTCGGGGGTGTGCACGGTCAGTTCGTCGGCCTCGACGCCGGCCGCGTCGAGCCGGTCCAGGACGGTGCGCAGCTCGCGCTGGCTGCCGTCGCTGGGGATCTGGAGGGTGAGCGCCTCGTCGTCGCGGGCGGCGTCGGCGAGGGCGTCGGTGGCGTCGCGGTAGGCGGCGGGGTCGGTGAAGCGGAGGCGGACGTGGCCGCCCGGGATGAGGCGCTTGAGCTCGTCGGCGCTGCCCTCGGCGGCGATCCGGCCGTCGTTGAGGACGGCGATGCGGTCGGCGAGTTCGTCGGCCTCCTCCAGGTACTGGGTGGTGAGGAAGACGGTGGTGCCGCCGTTGACGAGTGTGCGGATGATCCGCCACATGTTGTGCCGGGAGCGGGGGTCGAGACCGGTGGTGGGCTCGTCGAGGAAGATGATGCGCGGGTTGCCCACCAGGGTCATGGCGATGTCCAGGCGGCGCTTCATGCCGCCGGAGTAGGTGGAGGCGGGCTTCTTCGCGGCCTCGACGAGGTCGAAGCGCTCCAGCAGTTCGGCGGCGACCCGCCGCCCCTCGGCCTTGGACAGGTGGTTCAGGTCCGCCATCAGGAGCATGTTCTCCTCGCCGGTGATCAGCCCGTCCACGGCGGAGAACTGGCCGGTGACGCCGATCGCGGCGCGCACGGCCTGCGGGTCGGTGCCGAGGTCGTGGCCGCCGACCTGGGCCTGGCCGCCGTCGGCGGTGATCAGGGTGGACAGGATCTTGACGGCGGTGGTCTTGCCCGCCCCGTTCGGCCCGAGCAGCGCGAACACCGAACCGGCCGGGATGCGCAGGTCGATGCCGTCCAGGACGACCTTGTCACCGAAGGACTTGCGCAGGCCGACGGCGGAGATGGCGGCGGGCGCGGGGCCGGCACCGTGGCCGGATGCGGGCATGGCTGTTGAAGGCACGGGGCCCTCCCGTTCGGAGGCTGGAGTGACTGGGGACGAGAAGTGCGGTGGGTTCCGACGTACCGCTGAGGTCGATGACGTCATCATGGCACCACAATGGCACCACATGCAAGAGAGAATGTGGCGCCACCTGACACCACGCGACGCCAGTCGGCGCCACAGGTGCGAACCCGCAGGTCGGAGCACCGGCCGGAGCCGCGAAAAAATCTCTGCGGAATTCCGTACGGCGATGTCGAGAACCCGGGTCCCGCTCCGTCCCCGGGGTGAACGCGGCCACAATGGACCGCACCAGCACCGAGGAGACGCACCATGGCCAAGTACCTGCTGCTCAAGCACTACCGAGGCGCCCCGGCCGCCGTGAACGACGTGCCGATGGACCAGTGGACGCCCGAGGAGATCTCGGCGCACGTGCAGTACATGCGGGACTTCGCGGACCGTCTCGAGAAGACCGGCGAGTTCGTCGACGGTCAGGCGCTCGCCCCCGAGGGCACCTTCGTCCGGTACGACGGTGAGGGGCGCCCTCCGGTCACGGACGGCCCGTTCGCCGAGACCAAGGACCTCATCGCCGGCTGGATGATCATCGACGTCGACACCTACGAGCGCGCCGTCGAGCTGGCCGGTGAGCTGTCGGCCGCCCCCGGCGCGGGCGGGAAGCCGATCCACGAGTGGCTGGAGCTGCGCCCGTTCCTGGCCGAGCCGCCCACCGTCACGGAGTGACCCGGGAGATGGACGAGGTCCTGCTGAGGAGCCTCACGCCGAGCGTGCTCGGCATCCTCGTCCGCCGCGGAGCGGATTTCGCGGCGGCCGAGGACGCGGTCCAGGACGCCCTGACGGAGGCGGTCCGGGCCTGGCCGGACGACCCGCCGCGGGACCCGAAGGGCTGGCTGGTCGCCGTGGCCTGGCGGCGCTTCCTCGACGCGGCCCGGTCGGACACGGCCCGCCGCCGGCGCGAGGACCGGGTGGACGAGGAGCCGGCGCCCGGCCCCGCGTCCTCGGTGGACGACACGCTCCAGCTCTACTTCCTGTGCGCCCACCCCTCGTTGACGCCGTCGTCGGCGGTCGCGCTCACCCTGCGCGCCGTCGGCGGGCTCACCACCCGTCAGATCGCCCGCGCCTACCTGGTGCCGGAGGCGACCATGGCGCAGCGCATCAGCCGCGCCAAACGCACCGTCTCCGGCGTGCGGTTCGACCGGCCCGGCGACGTGGCGACCGTACTGCGGGTGCTCTACCTGGTGTTCAACGAGGGCTACTCGGGCGACGTCGACCTCGCCGCCGAGGCCATCCGGCTCACCCGGCAGCTCGCGGCCGCCGTCGACCATCCCGAGGTGGCGGGGCTGCTGGCGCTGATGCTGCTCCACCACGCGCGCCGCGCCGCGCGGACCGCGTCCGACGGCAGCCTGGTGCCGCTCGCCGAGCAGGACCGCGGCCGATGGGACACCGCGTCGATCGCCGAGGGCGTGGCGATCCTCCAGGGCGCGCTGGCCCGCGACCGGCTGGGCGAGTTCCAGGCCCAGGCGGCCGTCGCCGCGCTGCACGCCGACGCGCCCACCACCGAGGAGACGGACTGGGTGCAGATCGTGGAGTGGTACGACGAGCTGGCCCGCCTGACCGACAGCCCCGTGGTCCGGCTCAACCGCGCGGTGGCCGTCGGTGAGGCCGACGGTCCCCGGGCGGGTCTGGCGGCACTCGCGGCGGTGGACTCCTCGCTGCCCCGGTACACCGCGGCGGCGGCGTACCTGCACGAGCGGGACGGCGACCCGGCGACGGCGGCCCGGCTGTATGCCGAGGCGGCCCACAAGGCCGACAACCTCGCCGAGCGCGACCACCTGACACGCCGCGCGGCCCGCCTCAACGCCGCGCGCCCTCCGGGGAGTTAGCCCCGAGGACGACCGACCGCCTACGACCCTGAGCGGGACGACGGTCCGCACAACGTCGCGCGCCCTCAAAGAAGTTCGTCCCGAGGCGGCCGATCATGAACCTCAGCGGGACGACGGTCCGGCTCAACACCGCGCACCCTCGCGTAAGTTGCCCCAAGGCCGACCGCCTACGCCCCTGAGCGGCACGGCAACCCGTTCAACGCCCGCCTTCCTCCGCCTGGTTGGCGTCGGGAGCGCGGCCGCCGGGATGCCGCAGGGCGCAGAAGTACCCGACGGCGAGGACGACCGCCATGCCGTAGAAGACCCACTGGTTGGCCTCGGCGAAGTCGAGGCGTACCGCGGACATCGCGTCCCGCATAGCCGTGGCGGCCGGGCCGTCGCCGGTGGGCACGCGGGCGTCCGCGTTGCCCGTGACCGTCTCCGTGACCTGCCGGGCCACGGAGCGCTCGGTGTCCGGTGCCACGCCGCGCTCCCGCAGGGTCTGCTCGACGTTGTCGGTCATGGTGTGCGTCAGCATCGTGCCGAAGACGGCCAGGCCGACACTGGCCGCGTAGTTGCGGACGGTCTGCGTGATGCCGGTGACCTCGCCGTACGAGGCGTCGATCGCGCGGTTGACGGCGTCCGTCGACGCGGGGGCCAGGATGAAGCCGATGCCCGCGCCGGCCAGGGCGACGTAGGGCCACTGGTCGTGCATCGACAGGTCCGTCAGTTTCCCCGCCCACAGCGCGAAGCCGACGGCGCCGAGCGCGCACCCGATCCGCAGCGCCGGACGCGCCCCCCGCTTGTCGAGGATGCGGCCGCCCCACTGGGAGGCGATGGCGAACCCGGCGAAGAAGTACAGCAGGTACAGCGCGGCCTGGTTGGGCGAGGCGCTCAGCGAGACCTGGGCGTAGACCGAGGCGAAGAAGAACACCGGGACGAACGCGAGCATCGCGAAGAAGAGCACCAGCGCGTCCACGGTGAAGGCGCGGTCGCGGAAGACGGCGAGGTTGACCAGGGGGCGGCCGGGGGCGCGGAGTTCGTAGCGGCAGAAGACGTACAGGATCGCCAGGCCGCCCACGATGCAGACCCAGGTCGCCACGGAATCCCAGCCCCACGCCGCCGCCTGCTGGAAGCCGAGCACGCTCAGGCCCATGCCGGCGACGATCAGCAGGGCACCCTTCACGTCCAGGGTCTCCGCGCGGCGGCGGTCGGGGATGTGGGCCAGCACCGTCAGGACCAGCGCGATGATCGCGACGGGGACGTTGACCCAGAAGATCGCCCGCCAGGTCCAGGCCGTCAGCCAGCCGCCGAGCAGCGGTCCCACGGCGGTGAGCGCGCCGGTGATGCCGAAGAAGAGGGCGAGCGCGCGTCCCCGGCGCTCCACCGGGAAGACCGCGACGACCACGGCGAGCGCGGCCGGGAAGAGCAGCGCGGCGCCCAGCCCCTGGGTGGCCCGGAAGATGATCAGCCAGGTCAGCGCGGCGTCCCCGGAGGGCACGCAGCCGCACAGCACCGACGAGATGACGAAGATCAGGGTGCCCGCCACGACGACCCGGCGCGGCCCCCACAGGTCGGCCAAGCGTCCGCCGAGGGCGAAGAAGGCGGCCAGCGAGAGCAGGTAGGCGTTGATCACCCACTGCATGCCGGTGGAGGAGAGGCCGAGTTCGGAGACGATGTCGGGGGCCGCGAGTGACACGATGGTCTGGTCGATGAAGGTCATCGCCACCGCGAACATCATCGCGGCCAGGGCCAGCGACTGGGAGGCGGCGCGACCGGCACCGAGGGCGTTCGGGTCCCGCCTGGTGTGCGTTCCGCTCACCCGGTCAGTCTGCGCCGGGCCTCCCGGCGGCGCATCCGGAGCCTTCGGAGCCCTAGCTGTCCTGGCTGTCCTGGCTGCCCTGGCCGTCCTGGAGTCCCTGGTACCGCAGCAGCAGCATCGCCGCGTCGTCGTGGTGCGGTCCCGCCGCGTGCCGCACGAGGTCCTCGCGCAGGGCCTCCAGGGCGCGGTGGACGTCGGGGTCGTCCAGGATGCGGGCGCGCTCGGCGAGCGGGTAGAAGTCGCCCCGGTCGTCCCGGGTCTCGGTGACGCCGTCGGTGTAGAGGAGCAGCTGGTCGCCGGGGCCGAAGGGCACCGGGAAGGGGTCCGGGCCGGGGCCGCCGTGTGCGGCCAGGCCCAGCGGGAGGGCGTAGGCGGGCGGCTGGGGGAAGTCGGCGGTGCCGTCGCCGCGGACGAGCATCGGCGCCGGGTGACCGTAGTTGAGGAGGACGACCCGGTGGTCGTCGCCGATCTCGGCGAGGATCGCGGTCACGAACTTCTCGTCGTCCAGGTCGCGGGCGACGCTGCGTTCCAGCCGTTCGCCCAGCTTGACCAGGTTCTTCTCGTCGTACGCCGCCTCCCGGAAGGTGCCGAGGACCCGGGCGGCGGTCTCCACCGCGTCCAGCCCCTTGCCCTGCACGTCGCCGACGATCACCCGGACGCCGTGCGGCGAGGCGACCACCTCGTACAGGTCGCCGCCGATCCGGGCCTCGGCGAGCGCCGAGGTGTACGAGACGGCGGCCTGCAGCGGGCCCGCGGTCAGCGGTACGGGGCGCAGCAGGACCCGCTGGGCCACCTCCGCGATCGAGCGGACGCTGGCCAGTTCCGCCTCCCGGCGCGAGCGCATCACGGCCGCCGCGATGCCGACGCCGGTCACGCCGACGACGGACGCCATGGCGGTGTAGCCCCGGGGCCGGTCGAGGAGGTCGTTGTAGGCGCCGAGGCCCACGCACAGGAACAGCGCGACCAGCCCGATCACCGCCGTGCGCCGCCAGCCGCCGACCAGCCCCGCGAACGCCGGTCCCAGCGACACCAGCGGCAGGAACCCCACCCCGGGCCCGGCGGTGACGTCCACGACGGCGACGACGGCCATGGCCGCGACGGGCATCCACGCCAGCACCGCGGAAGCGGACGGCGGCATCTTCACGATCATGGCTACTCCGGTGGCACGGCGCTCAAGAGCCGCCCTCTCCCTGTTCTCAGGCGCCCCTACCCAGTCTTTAGACTATGCAAGGGTCCCGCCACGCAGGAATGTCCGGGCGGTCCTTGACCCAATCGAGGCCGAGTGCCCTCCCTCGGAGAACGGCTCCTCACGCCGCCGGGACCGGCCTCGGCAGCAGCCCCCCGTCCGCCGCGTCGCGCCGGCTCGCGACCGTCAGCGCGAGGGTCACCGCGAGGGAGCCCGCCGCCATCACGGTCATCGCCGTCGCCGGGGAGGTGAACTGGGCGACCGTGCCGGCCAGCGTCGCGGAGACGCCCTGCAGGGTGAGCATCCCGGCGGAGTGCAGTCCGAGTACGTGCCCGGAGAGTTCGCCGGGGGTCAGGGCGACCAGGCGCTCCTGCTGCACCAGGCTCGCGCCGAAACCCACGGAGGCCAGCGCGACCAGTACGGCCGTCACCGGCAGCGGCGGGCGCAGGAACAGGGCCAGGTACGGCGCGGCCAGCAGCACCAGCAGCGGGACGCCGAACCGCGGACGCAGCCGGGCCGGGAGCAGCCGGCCGACCGTCACGTCCCCCGCGAGCATGCCCAGCGCGGCGCAGGCGAACAGCGTGCCGGCCGCGCGGGGGTCGTAGGAGACGTACAGCGACTCGCAGCCGACGACGAGGCCGTTGGGGATCCACAGGGCCAGCAGCACGTGGCGGCGCGGACGGGCGGACCAGAGCAGGGCGTTGGCGCGCCAGGTGGCGCGCACCGAGGGGCGGCCGGTGGCGCGCGGCGGACGGCGGGTCAGCCGCAGCGCGAGGGCGGACGCCGTGGCGTACAGACCGGCCGCGAGCAGCAGGCACAGGCGCGGGGACAGCAGGGTCACCAGGACGCCGCCGGCCGCGTATCCGGCGATCTGCATGACGCCGCTCATCATGTTGAAGAGGGAACGCCCCGTCAGGTAGCCGTCCTTGGCGAGGATCTCGGTCAGCAGACCCCAGCGGACGCCGCCGCCGAGGGAGGCGATCAGTCCCTCGGCGAGGACGATGGCGAGCATCGCCCAGATGGGCAGGCCGGGCAGTGCGAGGGCGGCGGTGGCGGCGGCGAAGGCCAGGGAGAGCGCCGCCAGCGTGGTGCGCGGGGCGAGCCGGTCGGCGCCGGAGAGGAACAGGGTGGCGCCCAGCACCTGGGCCAGTGCCGGGCCGAACATGCTCACCGCGGACAGCAGCGGCGAACCCGTCGCGCGGAACACCAAGGTGCCGAGCGCCAGGCCGCTCACCGTCTGGGCGGCGATGTTGGCCGAGGAGGAGAGGAAGAGGGGGCTGAACTCCGGGGTGCGGAAGAGGTCCGCGTAGCTCGTGCGGCGGGTGTCCGGCATGCGGGGAGTCTGGGCCGCCGCGGGGACCGGTCGTTATTCTTTCGCGTCCGTGCGAAACTCCGGCGGCGGGAACAGCCGGTGGGAGAGGCCGGCCGGATGGAGGGGAGGGTCCGGATGGAGGGAGGGGCCGGATGGGCTGGTGGCAGATCAACGCCGACACCCTCGCGCGCAGCCGTTTCGTCGTCTCGCCCTTGGCCGAGACCTTCGCGTGCCTGAAGCTGCTGCACGCCGGGGTGGCCGCGCACCCGGGCGAACGGACCTGGCTCGACGCCCGGCTGCCCGCGTACCGGCGCCGGCTCGCGGACGATCCTGTGACGGCGCTGCTGGTCCGCTCGGGCCTCGGCCGGGAGTGGATCGCCGACTTCCTCACGCCCACCCCGCGCGAGCGCGAGAGCTTCGAGGAGGGCGTCGCGCGCGTCCGGGCGACCGGCCCCGCCGTGGCCCGCGCCGACCTGGCCGTCTCCCTCGGCGGTGTGCTGCCCGCCGCCCTGGACCGGGACGACCTGCCCGAGCGCGCCGCCGCGCTGCTGGAGCACGTCTGGGCCGAGGCCGTACGGCCCGACTGGGAGCGGCGCCGTCGTGTCCTGGAGGCGGATGTCGTCGCGCGGACGGCGCGGGTCAGCCGGGGCGGCTGGGCGGCGGTGCTCGACGCGCTGCGGCCCGGCACCCGCTGGCTGGGGGACAGCCGCCTCCAGATCAACCTGAACCCGTACCCGCCGCGCGACCTGTCCGGGGCCGAGCTGGTCCTGGTGCCCGTCACCCCGCAGCGGCAGGGCTGGGTGGCGTGGGAGGAACCGGAGCGGTACGCGGTGGTCTACCCGTGCACGGGTGCCCTCGCGGACGACGGTGCGCGGACCGTGCCCGCGGCACTGGGCGCGCTGCTCGGTCCGGCCCGCGCGGGTGTGCTGGTCCTGCTGGGCTCCCCGATGAGCACCAGCCAGCTGGTGGGGGTGACCGGGCAGGCCCTCGGCTCGGTCGGACGGCATCTGCGGGTGCTGCTGGACGCCGGCCTGGTGGAGCGGCGCCGGGCGGGGCGCTCGGTGCTGTACTCACGGACGGCGGCCGGGGATGTGCTGGTCGAGGCGGCGACCGGGGAGGCGCCCGCCAAGACAGCGGCCGGAGACGTGCCCGCCAAGACAGCGGCCAAAGAGGCGCCCGCCAAGACAGCGGCCGGAGACGTGCCCGCCAAGACAGCGGCCGAAGAGACGCCCGCCAAAACAGCGGCCGAAGAGACGCCCGCCAAGACAGCGGCCGAAGACGTGCCCGCCAAGACAGCGGCCGGAGACGTGCCCGCCAAGACAGCGGCCGAAGAAGCGCCCGCCAAAACAGCGGCCGAAGAAGCAGCCGCCGAACAGCCACCGGGCGAACGCCCGCCGAAGCGGACACCGGGAGGGTGGCCGGCGAGGCCGAAGCCGGGGAGGCGGCCGGGGGAGCTGTCACCCGGCGGGGCTAGCATCCGGGCATGACGACCTCAGAGAACGCGCGCAGCAGCGAAAGCCTCCCCCTCGACGTCGGGATCGACGCCCTCCAGGGCGGGTCCGCCGACCTCTCCCAGTACGCGGGCCGGGTCGTACTGGTGGTCAACGTGGCCTCCAAGTGCGGGCTCACCCCGCAGTACGCCGGTCTGGAGCGGCTGCACGAGCGGTACGCGGAGCAGGGCTTCACCGTCCTCGGCGTGCCCTGCAACCAGTTCATGGGCCAGGAGCCCGGCAGCTCGGAGGAGATCGCCGAGTTCTGCTCGGCGACGTACGGCGTCACCTTCCCGATGACCGAGAAGGTCGACGTCAACGGCGATGACCGCCACCCGCTCTACGACCGCCTGACCGGCTTCGCCGACGCCGAGGGGCACAGCGGGGACATCCGCTGGAATTTCGAGAAGTTCCTGATCGGGCGGGACGGCAAGGTCGCCGCCCGGTTCGCGCCGCAGACCGAGCCGGAGGCGGCCGAGGTCGTGACGGCGGTGGAGGCCCGGCTGGCGGGCTGAACGACCGGACCGGACCGGCCGGCGGGCCGGTTGACCTTCCCCCTGGGTCAGGCCCGAGCGTCGTCGTCGCCGGGCGGAGCAGCCGTCCGGCGACGGAGGATGACGACGTGGACGACGCGCGCGACGACGGGTGGCTGACCATCGGGGCGTTCGCCGAGAGGGCCCGCCTGTCGGCCAAGGCCCTCAGGCTGTACGACCGGATGGGCCTGCTGGCGCCCGCCCGGGTGGACGAGGCCACCGGCTACCGCTACTACCGCGCCGGCCAGGCGGAACGCGCCCGGCTGGTGGCGCTGCTGCGCCAGTTGGACATGCCGCTCGCGCAGGTCGCGGAGGTGGTCCACGCGGACGGGCCTCGGGCCGCCGCCCTGCTCGACGCCTACTGGGCGGGAGTGGAGGCCCGGGTGGCCGGGCAGCGCACGCTCACCGAGCACCTCCGTGGACGACTGTCGGGGAGGAGCTCCGAGATGTACGCGAGGTTCGAGGTCGAGACGGTGGACGTGCCCGAGCAGGTGGTGATCAGCGAGAGCCGGCACACGCTGGCGGCGGAACTGCCGGCGTGGATCGGCGCCTCGCTGGGGCGGCTGGAGGAGGCGGCCCGCGGCTGCGGAGGGGTGACGGCGGCGCCGTACGTCGTCTACCACGCCGAGGTGTCCGTGGAGAGCGACGGCCCGGCGGAGTCGTGCGTCCCGGTGGCCGACGAGGAGGCGGCCCGCGCGTGGTGCGAGGAGCGCGGACGGGCCTGGCGGACGCGGGTGCGGGTGGAGCCGGCCGGGCGGCTGGCCTACACCCGGATCACCAAGGCGCAGGTGGCGCATCCGCAGATCCTGACCGCGTTCGAGGCGGTGGAGGCGTGGATCGCCGATCAGGGACTGACGGCGGCGGGACCGTGCCGCGAGGTGTACTTCGCCGACTGGGAGGCGGCGGGTCCCGAGGACCCGGTGTGCGACATCGCCTTCCCCGTGAGGTGAGGTGAGGTGAGACAGAGCCCTCTCGGCAAGGTCGGCGAACTGGTCGAGAGGGCTCCGCCGTCGATGCTGCCGGGCGGTGCGTGGAGTCGTTCCTCGGGGGCCTTGGGGGTTACTCCTTGACCGACCCCACGAACGCGTTCCACGCGTCGGCGGGGAAGGCGAGGACCGGGCCCTCCTGGACCTTGGAGTCACGGACGGCGAGCGCCGCCACGACGGGTGACCGGACCTCGACGCACGCGCCGTTTCCTCCGGAGTAGGAGGACTTGGTCCACGATTCCTGGGCGCCCTGACGAATTGCCATGTCTGCTCCGATGGCGAGTTGCTGAGTGCGGTTTACGCCAATGACGTGTGATCTTTGGCGTGATCGACGCTACTCGCTGACCTTCCCGTACGGAGCAGCCATTCACTCGACCGGATGGCATATTCCAGGTGAGTCTTCCAGTACCGCCAGCCAGGGGTGTAACATCCGCCCCTTCTCAGCGCGCGTACTCCTTCGCCACATCCTCGATGCGCTGGCGGGACTGCTCCACGTTGAGCGCCTGCGCCCGCAGATGCTCGTACATCACCGTGTACTTCTGCACATCCAGCGCCTTCTCCAGGTACAGGTCGCTGGTCACGCCCTCGATGTAGACCACGCTGGAGTCGGCCGCGTCGGCGAACTCCAGGATCGAGTACTGCCCGTTGATGCCGGGGTGCGCCCCGACGTCGAACGGCAGCACCTGCACGGTGATGTGCGGCAGCTGCGACATCTCGGCGACGTGCTCCAACTGCTCCCGCATCACCTGCCTGCCGCCCACCACGCGGCGCAGGCTGGCCTCGTCGAGCACCACCCACAGCCGCAGCGGGTTGTTCTGGGCGGAGATGCGCTCCTGGCGCCGTATGCGGACCTGCACCCGTTTCTCGATGTCGGCGACCGACGTCTCCGGCAGGGCGCCCTGGATGAGCGCCTCGGCGTACGCCCGGGTCTGCAACAGCCCGGTGATGATCTGCGGTTCATAGGTCCGCAGCGACTCCGCGTCGGTCTCCAGGCCGATGTAGACGCTGTACGGGATGTCCCCGAAGGCGTGCCACCAGCCCTGCTGGCGCGAGTCCTTGGCCATCTGCATCAGCGAGTCGACGATCCGCTGGTCCTCGACCTCGTAGACCCCGCACAGGTCGCGGACGTCGCGCTGGCTGATGCTGCGCCTGCCGTTCTCCAGGCGGCTGATCTTCGACTGCGAGACCAGCAGCCGCTCCGCCACCTCCTCGGCCGTCATGCCCTTGAGCTCACGGAGCCTGCGCAGCTCCTGGCCCAGCCGACGCCGCCTTACGGTGGGATTGACACTCGACGCCACGGAACGTGCACCTCCGGCTGCGTGACTCATACTTGCCACTTTGCGTATCTGCTGCTGAGCAGACTGCCACCAAGGTGGTTTCTACCGCTGGCAAACGGTCCATATGCGCCGCGTACACGCCCGTTCGGGACGCCACCCGTACACATGGCCGCGCGGGGCGGCGGGCCGGGCCGCCGTCCGGGCATGCCGGACGTACGGTCGGTCCCGCCGCCCCGCGCGGACCTGCGGCTCCCGTGACCGGGCTTGGGGACTGGCGGTGCGGCGGTGCGGTACTGCGTGTGCGTCACTGCGGTGCGGTGCGGCTCAGTGGGCCACCGCACGCGCCATGGATCCGTGGCGTGGTTGCGCCGGAACACCGCGGGCGGGTTCCGGAGCGGGCCTGCCACCGGGTCCGGCGGCCTGGCGGCCGGCCGGGGCGGCCGGAGCGCGGCGTGGCTGCGCCCCCGCGCCGTTCTGAACGTCCATCACCGCGTGCGCCACCAGGCCGCCCATGGGGTCGTGCCTGATGAGGTCCCGCAGGCGGGACCGCGACGAACGTCCTTCGTTGCCCGGGTAGAGGTGCTTGCCGAGACCGACCGCGTGGGCCAGCGCGGCGAGCGCCGCGGTCCGCGGGTCCGGCGGAACGCCGGTGCGGATCGCCGAGTCGAGGCGGGCCTTGATCTCCCTGCTGATCGCCGTGTCCGTCGCCTGATAGCGAGTCGTCGGCAGCACCCCGCACATCTGGCCCTCCACGGCATGCACCATGCCGCATCGCTCCAGATGCGAGAGATAGGTCTGGCGCAGCCCCAGGCGGGGCCCGCCAATCCAGTTGACCGCCCGTACGGGAGCGCCACGCCTTCGCAGCAACTCCAACGCGCAGTCCAGTGTTGGATCTCCTGTCGGCCGTGGTGCCACCACGGCGATACGATCCCCGTCTGGGGCTATCCGTCCGGCCAGCGCCAGCTCGACCAGCTGCGCTCCGGCCAGACCCAGGTCGAGCGACTGCGGCTGTGCGGTGGTACCCGTGGTCGGGTCCAACGCCAGCAGCAGAAGCTCCTCCGGAAGTGTTCTGCGGCTCCTGCCCATCCATGCCTCCCCGCGTGGATGAGAGACAGGGTGACCCCTCTCACATTGGTCTGTCGAGGGTGCGTGACCTGTTTGTAGTGGAACCAGTAGGTATGTCGTTCTCGTCTTCCGCGTGGGTTCCCCCCGTACACAGGACACTGGTAAATGGTTTCGGTACGGGATCGGCAGCGCGCACGGCACGTGCGGCGCATGGAGGAGGCATCGGTGGCGGGCGAGTCCCCCGACAGGTCGAAGCAGCGCGAGTCGTCGGAAGAACCGACGTCGGGGAGCGCGGGTCCGGTTCCCGAGGCCAGGACCGAGGCGAGCGAGGCACGCGATCCGCGGCTGGCGGTGTCGCGGGAGGACGCGAGGTCCTCGGCGTCCGCCGGGTCCGACGACACGGAGCGCCCCCGCGGGGGCGTGGACACGGCGACCCGGGTGCTGTCGGTCCGCGAAACGGAAACGGAAACGGAGACGGACGAGGCGGGGTCCGCCGAGGAGGAGACGGACGAGGTGGCCGCGGAGGCGGGGTCCGTCGACGAGGACGAAGAGAGCGACGAGGGCGAAGCCTCCGAAGCCTCCGACGGCTCCGACGGCTCCGACGGCTCCGACGGCTCCGAGGAAGTGGATACGCCGGACAAGTCCGAGAAGCCGGATACGTCCGCCACGTCCGAGGCCAAGGGCGACACCGAGGACGACGCCACCCCCAGCGACGGGCGCCTGCGGGACGCCGTCGCGGCCTGGGTGGCGACCGCGGACGAGCGGGCCGCCGCCAACGCGCGCCTGGAGTCCCGGGGCGCCGCCGAGGACCCCGAGGCCCCCAAGGAAGCCGAGGACGCCGAGAAGGGCACCGAGGCGCCCGAGAAGGACGCGGAGGACGACGGCGCCCCCTCGGACTCGGACGCCGGGACGGACGCGGACAGTGAGCGTCCGGTCGATCAGCCCACCGCCGTGTTCCAGACGCGACCCGCCAAGCCCTCCGTCGACCAGCCCACGACGATGCTGAAGCTGGGCGACGCCGCCCCCGCACCCAAGAAGTCCGACAAGAACAACAAGGACGAAAAGGACGACAAGGGCAGCGAGGGCGACAAGAGCGACGAGCCCGGCGAAGCCGAGCGGACCAGCAAGTTCGTGGCGCTGCGGCACCTGGACGACCCGTCGACGCGCCGGCCGCCGGAGCGCCCGAAGGCCCCGACCGCCCCGAAGGCCCCGTCCGAGCCCTCCAAGGCGCCGCAGGCCCCCCGCAACGCCCCCACCGCCAACGTGCAGCAGGTCGGCCCCGAGCGGACGACACAGCAGCCACTGCCGCCGAAGCCTCCGCTGGACCTGCTGGCGGAGCTGACCAACACCCCGCCGCCCCCGGAGACCCCGCTGCGGACGACGGTGCGCCGGGTCAAGATCTGGACGCCGTTGGTCGTCCTGCTGCTGATCGTCTTCGCGGTGGCGCAGTCGATGCGCCCGCTGCCCGCACCCACCCTGGACCTCACGGCCGAGGACAGCTTCACGTTCGAGGGCGGCAAGCCGGACATCCCCTGGCCGTCCAGCGGGCAGGCCGCGCTGGACGTGCAGGGCATCGGCACCTTCGGCTCGTCCGGCGACCAGAAACCCGTACCGATCGCGAGCGTCGCCAAGGTCATGACCGCGTACGTCATCCTGCGCGACCACCCGCTCAAGAGCGGCGCCGAGGGTCCGAAGATCAAGATCGACCAGGCCGCCGAGGACCAGTCGCAGGCGGGCCAGGAGTCGACGGTCAACGTGTTCGCGGGCGACTCGATCTCGCAGCGCGAGGCCCTGGAAAGCATCCTCATCGCGTCCGCGAACAACGTGGCGCGGCTGCTCGCCCGCTGGGACGCGGGGTCCGAGAAGGCGTTCGTCGAGAAGATGAACGCCGCCGCCGAGGACCTCGGCATGACCAACACCACGTACACCGACCCGTCGGGCCTGAACAACACCACCGTGAGCACCGCCGTGGACCAGGTGAAGCTGGCCAAGGCGGCGATGACGGAGCCCGCGTTCCGCGAGGTCGCCGCGATGATGTCCTACGACGACTACAAGGGCGTCAACCACTCCAACTGGAACCACCTGGTCGGCCACAACGACGTCGTCGGCATCAAGACCGGCACCACCACCTCCGCGCTCGGCAACCTCGTCTTCGCGGCCAAGAAGGACGTCGACGGCGAGACCCGGACCATCGTCGGTGCCGTGGTGCGGCAGCCGGCGGGCGGCGCGGACAACACCATCCTCGGTGCCGCGCTGGACTCCAGCGACAAGCTGATCCGGGCCGCGCAGGACACCCTGGAGTCGTCGACGATCGTGAAGAAGGGCAGCGTCGTCGGGTACGTCGACGACGGTCTCGGCGGCCGCACCCCGGTCGTCGCCACCCAGGACGTCAAGGCGGTCGGCTGGGCCGGGCTGACCGTGAAACTGACGTTCAAGGCGGACGAGGTGCCGCACACGGCGAAGGCCGGGACGAAGGTCGGCACCCTCGCGGTCGGCGACGGCGGCAGCAGCGGCGCGGTGAAGGTGCCGGTCGCCCTCCAGGACGACCTCGCCGAGCCCGGCTTCACGGACAAGCTCACCCGCGTGGGCTGACGTCGGGCCGGGCCCGGGCCCGGCCCGACGCCTCCACGCCCCCGTGGCCGACCGGCCGCGGGGGCGTTCGCGTGGGGCGCCGAAAGTGAGGAGGCCACGGTGCGGGCGTGCGTGCTAGCGTCACGAAACGGGGCAGGTCGCCGGTCGCCGGAACGGGACACGGCCCAAAGCAGAAGACGGGACACGGGGAGTGCCTTCAGGTGGCCACTGCGGAGCCGACACGCGCCGACGACGCCGATTCGGGCCCGGGAGCCGGCCCGCGACCACGCGTACCCGCGCCGCGCGCGGAGGGCGACGGCCGTGACCCCGGACACACGGACGCGCAGGGTCCCGACGAGGACCGCCCGCAGGCGCCGTCCCCGATGAACGCCGCCTTCCACGCCGTCCGCGAGCGCATGCTGCGCCACCCTGTGCTGTCCGTGACCGTCCTGGCCGGCATCCTCCACGTCGTCTGGTTCTTCACGTTCGCGAACAGCGGCGGCGACCTCGCGGCACAGGACGCGTGGTCGGAGTTCGTCGGCCGGCACCCGGACTCGGCGTACAACCTCGCCTGGTACGGCGGCATGCACCCGGTGTCGTACAGCGTGGTCTCGCCGTACCTGATGTCGGTGCTCGGCGTGCGGACCACGATGATGATCGCGGGCACGGTGTCGGCGGGTCTGCTGACGATGATCCTGATCCGCAGCCGCGTGGTGCGCAATCCGCTGTGGGCCTCGCTGGCGGGGCTGTTCGGGCTGCTGGGCAACGCCGCGTCGGGCCGGGTGACCTTCGGCCTCGGCATGATGTTCGGTCTCGGCGCGGTCGCCGCGGTCTTCTGCTGGCCCTACCGCTGGCGGTACGAGCGCTGGGCCAAGGGGCTGTGCGCGGCGCCGCTGGCCGCGCTGTCCACGATGGCGTCGCCGGTCTCGGGCCTGTTCGTGGGCCTGGTGGCGGTCTCGCTGTTCCTCCAGAAGCGGCGGCCGGGCGCCTGGTCGCTGGGGCTGGCCCCCTCGGCGGTCGTGGCACTGTCGGCCTGGCTGTTCCCCTTCTCCGGCACGCAGCCGATGTCCTTCGGTTCGGCGGTCCTGCCGGTCCTGTACGCGGGCCTGGTCTACGCGTTCGTGCCGCGCACGTGGACGACCGTGCGGATCACGTCGGCGGTCTACGGCCTGTCCGTGCTGCTGGTCTGGGTGATCAGCTCGCAGATCGGCTCCAACATCACGCGGCTGGCGATGCTCTTCGCCGGGGTGGCACTGGTGGCGGCGCTGCCGTTCACGGTGCCGAAGTCGCGCAAGTGGTACGCGCTGGTGGTCTCGCTCGTCGGCTTCGTGGTCTGGATCGGCTTCAAGTCGGCCGACGACGTCGTTCACACCACACCGGCCGCCTCGTGGGCGCGGGAGCTGGCGCCGCTCATCAACGAGTTGAACGAAGTCGGTGCGGAGAAGGGCCGGGTGGAGGCCGTACCCGCGCGCTCCCACCGGGAGGCCTCGGCGCTCGCGCCGTACGTGAACCTGGCCCGCGGCTGGACCCGCCAGGCCGACATGGAGCGCAACCCGCTCTTCTACGACGACACGCTCAACTCGGCGAACTACCACGACTGGCTGAAGCGATGGGCCGTGCACTATGTGGTGCTGCCCAAGGACGAACCGGACGGCGACGGCGGCAAACGCGAGCGGGAGCTGCTGCAGCGGGGTCTGCCGTACCTGAAGCAGGTCTGGGGAGACGCCAACTGGCAGTTGTTCCAGGTGATCGACCCGACGCCGCTGGCCGAGCCCGACGCGGTCGTCCAGCGGGCCGAGCAGGACGAGTGGGTGATCGACGTGCAGCGGCCCGGCCGCGTCCTGATCCGGATGCCGTACTCGCCGTGGCTGAGCCTCGTCGACGCCGAGGGCAAGAAGCTCGAACCGCCCCAGGAGACGGAGGCCTCCAAGAACGGTCCGGAGGGCACGCCGAAGACGTACGACAACGTCAACGGCTGTCTGACGGAGACGGAGGAGACCGCCGAGGGCGACGTGTGGACGACGCTCATCGCCCCCGAGGCAGGCACGTACCGGCTGTCGTCGCCGTACGGGCTCAAGCGGGGCACACCGTGCCCGGAGGAGCTGCGGTGAGCCCCCGGCGGAGAGATTCCGCGTCGTTCATGTAGGTGAACCGAGGTCAGCAAGCCGAACATTTTTACTCCCTCTTGACCTTCCCCTTCCTTGTCGTGCCCGCGTCGGCGCAACCACGATGAGCGGGCACTTCGCGCCCTGCCTCGCCCCTACCCGCCCCTACCCCGCTCGTGCGAAGTGCCAACCAGCTGAGCGGAGTTCACAAGGCGGACCCCGGAAGGGGGCACATGAACGGTCTCGACTGGTCCGTGCTCATCGGCTACTTCGCCGTCATGGTGGCGATCGGCGTGTGGTCGCACAAACGCGTGGACGACGTGAGCGACTTCTTCACGGCCGGGGGCAAGATGCCCTGGTGGCTGTCCGGCATCTCGCACCACATGTCCGGCTACAGCGCGGTGATGTTCACCGGCTATGCCGGCATCGCCTACACCTACGGGGTCACCTCGTTCGTGACGTGGTCGTTCCCCATCGCACTCGGCATCGCCATCGGCTCCAAGCTGTTCGCGCCGCGCATCAACCGGCTGCGCTCACGGCTGCACGTGGCCTCGCCGCTGGAGTACCTGAAGAACCGGTACAACCTGCCCACCCAGCAGGCGCTGGCCTGGTCCGGCATGCTGCTGAAGATCGTGGACGTGGCCGCGAAGTGGGCGGCCATCGCCACCCTGCTGTCCGTCTTCACCGGCATCAGCCTCAACCAGGGCATCCTGATCACCGGCGTCATCACGGGCATCTACTGCACGATCGGCGGCCTGTGGGCGGACGCGCTGACCGAGCTGGGCCAGTTCATCATCCAGCTGCTGGCCGGCGTGGCGATGTTCGTGGCCGTGGTGATGAAGCTCGGCGACTACGGCGGCTTCTTCGGCGTCTGGGACGAGCCCGCCCTCCAGGGCCACGGAAAGCCGCTGGTCGGCCCGTACGGAACGGTGTTCCTGCTGGCCTTCCTCTTCATCAAGCTCTTCGAGTACAACGGCGGCATGCTCAACCAGGCCCAGCGCTACATGGCCACGTCCAACGCCCGCGAGGCCTCCCGCTCCGCGCGGCTGTCGGCGGTGCTCTGGCTGGTCTGGCCGCTGGTGCTGTTCTTCCCGATGTGGATGTCGCCGCTGCTGGTGGAGTCGCAGAAGCCGGACGGTTCCGACTCGTACGCCCTGATGACCGAGCAGTTGCTGCCGCACGGGCTGCTCGGCCTGGTCATCGTCGGCTTCTTCTCGCACACCATGGCCATGTGCTCCTCGGACGCCAACGCCATCGCGGCCGTGTTCACCCGGGACGTGGCACCGGTGCTGTCGTCGCGGGCGCGGGAGTGGGGGCAGCGCGCCGGGCTGCTGGCGGCGCGGCTGACGACGGTGGTCTTCCTCGGGCTGTCTATGGCGGTGGCGACCCAGGTCGACTCGCCGACCTTCAAGGACATCATCACGGTGGTCATCAAGTGGGTCGCCGGACTGATGGGCCCGATCGCGATCCCGATGATGCTCGGTCTGCTGCGGCCCTTCCGCCGCTCCGGCCCGACGGCCGCGCTCACCAGCTGGGGGCTCGGGCTGCTCGCCTTCTGGCTGGTCAACTACCCGATCAGCTGGAACGTGGAGGGCGGGGTGCCGCTGGAGTACCAGGTCTCCATCCCGCTGGCGGTCTCCCTGGTCCTGTACATCGTGGTCGGCTACCTCAAGCCGGAGGACACTCCGGAGCGGCTGGCGATCATCGAGCGCGTCAACACCGACGACGACGGCGACGTGTCCGCCGCGACGGCCGCGATCCCGAAGCCGGCGCCCGGGGTCGGCGACGCGAAGGCGGGCAGCAGGGTGGGCGACTAGCCCGGCGCGTGCGTCTGCGGCCGGCGCCCGCGACCACGGGCGCCGGCCGGGGGCGTCGGGCTCAGTGAACTTCCTGGATGCGGATCTGGTTTCCGGCCGGGTCGCGGAAGGCGCAGTCGCGGATGCCGTACGGCTGCTCGGTCGGCTCCTGCACGATCTCGGCGTTCCCGGCGCGCAGCTTCTCGAAGGTCCCGTCGAGGTCCTTGGTGGCCAGCAGCAGCCACCCGTAGGTGCCCTTGGCCATCATCTCGGCGACGGTCCGCCGCTCCGCCTCGGTGATCCCGGGGTCGGCGGCGGGCGGCGCCAGCAGCAGCGAGATGTCCGGCTGACCGGCGGGCCCGACGGTGATCCAGCGCATCGCGCCCTGCCCCACGTCCTGCCGGACCTCGAACCCGAGGACGTCGCGGTAGAACACCAGCGACGCGTCCGGGTCGTCGTGCGGGAGGACGGTGGTGTGAATGCTGATACCCATGCGGGCCACGCTAGCGGGGCGGGCCTGCCGAATCCTTCACTGAAACATGTCGCTGCCGCAGAGCGCGTGACTTAGGTCACTCTACGGTGGCATCCGTGCTCGGAGCGTATGACTTTCATGGCTCGACCGCGCCTGTTTCTGCGCCGGTTTGTTATGTCCTCGCCGCATGGAATTACGCATTCCGGTCACGTTGCGTGAACGGGACGCAGACCCGGATTACACCTAAATCCGTTTACCACCGGATCACGCGTGCCTATGGTCGGTGTCGATCAGGCGGGGGCCTCAGGGGTACTCCGCAGCCCTGGAGTGAAAAGAGATCCTGATGATCAAATCGTTGGTCCGCACAGCTGCCGCCGGTGCGGTCCTGGCCACGACGCTTGCAGGTACCGCGTCGACGGCCCAGGCGAGCGAATCTGCCGTTCTGGTCAGCAACAAGACCATCTCGCTTCCGGGCGGACGGGGCACCATGACCTTCATAGACGACGGGGACATGTTCCAGGTCTGCGACACGAAGGCAGATGGATACGGCGTATCGGGCCGCTTGATCGACAACAACTACAACCAAAAGCTCTACATTACCGATGGTGGCGACTCTGGCTGCGACAAGGCCGGCTACAACGTCGGCCAAACTGGCTCGTTCCAAATGCAGCTGTCGTGGGACGGCGACGGCTACGACGTGAAATCCGAGTGGTTCAACGAATAACCCGGATCTCTGTCCCGGTTCGAATGGCCCTAGCCACGCGGATAGCGGGCCAGCCAGCCCGGGGACGAGCCCGCCGGGCCGTGCAGGGCCGGGCCCTGGGTCATCTCCATCGCGAAGTCGTCGGCCAGTTCGAGGAGCGTGGCCCTGCCCTCCAGCTCGGCCAGCCAGGCCGGGGGCAGGGCCGTCTCGCCGTGCAGTGCGCCGAGCAGGCCGCCGGTGAGGGCGCCGGTCGCGGCGGAGGGGCCGTCGTGGTTGACGGCGAGCCGCAGTCCGTGCCGTACGTCCTCGCCGACCAGGGCGCAGTACACAGCCGCGGCGACCAGTCCCTCCGCCGCGCCCTCGCCGATCAGCTCGGTGACCCGCGCCGGGGTCGGCAGTCCCTGCCGTACCGCGCCGAGCGCGTGCTGGAGGGCCTCCGTCACGGCCTGGTGGCCCGGCCGGGCGACGAGCAGCGCGAGCGCGCGCTGCACCGCCGCGTCCAGGCTCTCCCCGCGCGCCAGCCCGTGCACGATCACGGCGTACGCGCCCGCCGCCAGGTACGCGGTGGCGTGACCGTGGGTCTGCGCCGCGCACTCCACGGCCAGCTGGGCGACCAGCTGCGGCTCCCAGCCGACCAGGAGGCCGAAGGGCGCCGATCGGGCGGCCGCCTCGGCCCCGCGCTCACCCGGGTTCTTGGGCGCCTCCGGCGTGCCCATGGTCTCGTCGCCGAGCCCGAGCAGCAGCGCCTTGGGAGCGTCCCGGCGGACGTACAGCCACTCCTCGTGGGCCAGCCAGCCGTCGTCCTTGCGCCGCAGGTCGGGACCCCAGTCGCGCTGGGTGGCGGCCCAGCGCCGGTAGGCCCGGTGCAGGTCGGTCGGGGGATGCCAGGCGCCGGTGTCCCGCCGCACCTGGGCCCGTATCAGCCCGTCCACGGAGAACAGGGTGAGCTGGGTGAGGTGGGTGACCGCGCCGCGCCTGCCGTACGCGGGGGCCAGGTCGCTCAGCCCCTCCGCGCCGTGCTCCTCCCGGATCCCGTCGAGGTCCAGCCCGTCGACGGGTGCGCCGAACGCGTCCCCGACGGCCACACCGAGCAGCGTCCCGCGCACCCGGCTGCGGAAGTCCTGCTGCTCGGCACGCCCCCAGACGGCACCGGCTGTCGCGCCCACCAGGACCTCCCTTCGGCATCGACTTGGTCCGTACGTACGACGCCCAGCACTGTATTCGAAGGGAGAGGGTCGGTTCAGGGGCGGAACGGTGTGGAAACGTTCACGTCACCCCGCACGTCTCCCGGCAGCAGCGCACGAAGTCCTGGACGACGGGGTTGTCGTCGTCGGCGGGGGCCCAGGCGACCCCGACCGTGCTGGGACTCACCGAGCCGACGGGACGGTAGACGACGCCGGGGCGGGTGTAGAAGCGGGCCGCCGACTCGGGGGCGAGGGCGATGCCGTATCCGCTGGCGATCGCGGTGAGCCAGTCGTCCGGCTGCTCGGTGACGGCCCCGATGCGCACCGGGTGACCGTCGCGCTCGTCGGCGGCCAGCCAGTGCTCGCGCCAGGGACCCGTCCCCGGCGGGGCCGCCACGAAGGGCTCGTCCCACAGCTCGCGGAACTCGATCGTCTCGCGTCCGGCCAGGGGGTGTGACTCGGGCAGCGCCACGCACCGGGGCTCGCTGAACAGCTCCACCACCCGCAGCGCTTCCTGCCCCGGGAACGGCAGCCGCACCAGGGCGACGTCGACGTCCGCGTCGGCGAGTCCGGCGGACGGGTTCGACCACGCGGCCTGCCGCATCTCGGCCCGCCAGCCCGGCCGGCGCAGGGCGAAGGCCGCGATGATCGGCTGCGTCGCCTCGTTGGCGGCGCTGGCGAGGAAGCCGACCCGCAGCACGCGCGCCGCCCGGCTCGCCGTGGACCTCGTCTCCCGCAGTGCCCCTTCCCACCCGGCCAGCAGGGCGGGCACCCGCTCGGCCAGCGCCCGCCCCGGCGCGGTGAGCGTCATACCGGTCCGCGACCGCGTGAACAGCTCCACGCCGAGCCCAGCCTCCAACTGCCGGATCTGCTTGGTCAACGCGGGCTGGGACACGTACAGCCGCTCGGCGGCCCTGGTCAGGGTCCCTTCCTCCGCCACGGCCGCGAAGTACCGCAGCAAGCGGGTGTCGACATCCATGCCACCAGGTTATAGACGCAGGTATTGGACGTCGCGACGAGCGGTGGTGAGGCTGGATCCAGAGGGGGACGAGGAAGGAATTCGACTCGACCGGAAGGAGCGCCCGTGTTCACCGCCTACGTGGCCGTCACCGTCGTCGCGCTCGTCGCCAACGCCGGGATCGCCGTCGCGGACCTGCTGCGGGCCCGTTTCGTCCTCGCCAACTCGGCCGAGGTGGGGGTCCCCGCGGCATGGCTCCCGTGGCTGGCCGGCCTCAAGCTCGCCGGAGCCGCCGGGCTTCTCCTCGGCCTGTTCGGCGCCCGGCCCCTCGGCATCGCCGCGGGAATCGGCCTCGCCCTCTTCTTCGTCGGCGCGGTCGCCGCGCACGTCCGGGCGCGGGTCTTCCACAACATCGCGTTCCCGCTCGCCTACCTGGCGCTGAACAGCGTGGCGCTCGGCCTGACGTTGGCCGTGTGACCCGGTCTCACACCGGGCGGGCTCGCTGTCGAAGGGCCACGCGCTACGCCACCGCGTATCCCCCGGCACGGCCCTCACGGCAATCACGGCACCGCCCCGGTCGCTGGGCGCGGAAGGCGCGTTCGCAGCCGTCGCAGGTCTGGAGGGGGTCGGGGTGGCGTGGGCCGGGGGCCTGAGGGCGGGGTGCGGGGAGGGTCGGGGGGAGGTCGGCGGTGAGGCGGCGTTCCAGGAAGGCCGCCGGGTGGCGGATCGGCTCCTGGGGCAGGCCGGCCGCCAGGGTCCGCTCCACGGCGGTCGCGGGGACGCCGCGCTCCAGCCAGACGGTCACGGACGGGGCGAGGCGGCGTACGTCCCGCTCGGTGAGGAGCAGCCGGGAGTCGTGTAGGCGCAGACGGGCGAGCAGGTCGGTCGCGGGGGTGCGATCGGTCCCCGGGGCCGGGGTGGGACGTGCTTGCGCGGCGGCCGGAATCGCGGGCCCGGACGCGGGCGGCTCGGCGGCTGGCAGTGCGGCCGCCAGGAACGCGCGGGGCTTGTTGCGGGAGACCGTCCGGGTCACGACTCGGCCCGATGGAAGACGCTCCTTGGTGCGTGCGAGGTAGCCGTGCTCCTCCAACTCCCGCAGGGCCGCGGCGATCCTGATCTCACCCTCCGGGAACTTGCCCGCCAGCGTCTTGATCCCGACCGGCGCCCCGGCGGGCAGCGACTGGATGTGGACGGCCAGGCCGATCGCGGTCAGGGACAGCACGGGGTGCTGGAGGAGGTGGTTGCCGACCACGGTGAAGTTGTCGTGGTGCGGGTGGTTCTCGTGCTCGACGCCACCGGCGCGACGGCCGGACGCTGGGCGCGCGTGCGCGCTAGGGTTCTGCTCAGTCATCGGGAAGCTCTTCTCTTCCTTGGTGATCAGGCCCTCGCAGTGGGATGGCAGTCCCGGCGGGGGCCGAATCATGTCTGGTGTCGTTGCGGCAGACGCTGCACCATGAACGGCCCTCCGCGCCAGCCGAGTTGGTGATGTTCACTCCGGAGGGTGAGCGACGGGGACGGCAGGGGTGGGTTCGGTTCTTTCCCCGGTTCTTTGGTCTTTGGCGTCGCGTCCGGCCGGGTCGCGTCCGGGCACGATCCGGTGGGCGGGCGGGCCCAGTTGGCTCCAGAGGGCCCTCCCCCTCGACCGGGTCGTGGACATGCGAGATCCGGGGGCGCCAGAGAACCGATTCCCGGATCACGTGACCCAGCGTGGTCACCCGTCCCTACTCTGAACGGTGACGATCTCGACACCGAGGGTGACCACCCGGGAGGGCAAGACATGGAGGACGAGGAGTCCGAGGCCGTGCTCAGGACGGTCGGGCGGCAGGTCAGGATGTGGCGTGAGGCGGCCGGGATGACCCAGCCGGAGCTGGGCGCCGCGATCGGGTACGGCGAGGACCTGGTGTCCTCGGTCGAGCGCGGGCGGCGCATCCCCAAGCCGGACTTCCTGGACAACGCCGACGAGGCCCTCGGCGCGGGCGGCAAGCTCGCCTCGATGAAGGAGGACGTGGAGAAGGCCCGGTACCCGAAGAAGGTGCGGGACCTGGCCAGACTGGAGGACGAGGCGGTCGAGCTGGGGGCGTACGCCGGTCATCACATCCACGGGCTGCTGCAAACACCCGAGTACGCCCGCGCGTTGTACGCGATGCGCCGTCCGGCGTTCACGGAGGAGGAGGTCGACCGGTACGTCTCCGCCCGCATGGCGCGGAAGGCGGTCTTCGATCGCGTCCCCCGGGCCCAGCTCACCTTTGTCCAGGAAGAGGTGACGCTGCGGCGCCCGCTCGGCGGCAGAATGGTCCTCCGCCAGCAGCTCGAACACCTGCTGGAGGTCGGCGCGTTGAGGCACGTCGAGATCCAGGTGATGCCGACGGCGCGGGAGGATCACGCGGGGATGGCCGGGTCGCTTCAGCTGTTGAAGCTGCGAGGCGGCAAGGCGTTCGGGCACGCGGAGGGCCAACTGCACAACCGGGTCATCAGCGAGCCACACGAGATCCAGACCCTGGACTTGCGCTATGGGATCATCCGGTCGCAGGCACTCACGCCCCGTGAGTCACTGGCCTTCATCGAGAAAGTCATGGGAGAAGAGACATGACCCCTGCGCTGAAGTGGTTCAAGAGCAGTTACAGCAGCAATGATGGTCCCGAGTGCGTCGAGATCGCGATACCCCCCACCGCCACCACCATCCACGTCCGCGACTCCAAGGCCCCCGCCGCCGCCCGCCTCACCTTCACCGGCGCCTCCTGGACCGCGTTCGTGCACACCGTCACGACGGCCACCCGACGGGCGTAGTTCATGATCCGTTAGCGGCGCGACCGTCCGGGCGTTGAACGATCCCGGCCATGACGACGAAGACACGTGTCAGCATGGCCTGCGTCCTGTCGGCCGCCGCGCTCCTCGCCGGTGTCGCCGCCCCGGCCGCCACGGCCGCGCCCGCCGCCCACCACACGCACCCCGGCCACTCCGCGCGGCAGATACCGTTCACGGCCGCCGAGGTGACCGCGCGGGACGACGGCACGTACGAGATCACCTGGAAGGCGCCGGGGGTCCGCAAGGTCGCCGTCCGGGCGAACGGCCGTACCGTCGCCGTGGGCGGCGCCAGCGGCCGGGTCACCGTGCGGGGGCTGCCCGGCGCCGACCGGCAGTGGTTCGACCTGGTTCCGGACCGGGGGCAGCGGCTGCGGCTGGCCGACCGGCTGATCCGGCTGGAGGGCACGGTCAACTTCCGCGACGCGGGCGGCTACCGCACCGGCGACGGGCAGTGGGTGCGGATGGGCGCGGTGTACCGCACCGACTCGCTCGACAAGCTCACCGACGCCGACCTGGCGAAGCTGAAGCGGCTCGGCATCCGCGTCGACTACGACCTGCGCACCGCCTCCGAGCGCAGCTCCGCGCCCGACCGCCTCCCCAAGGGCGTCCGGTACGTGGTGGCGGACGTGCTCGGCGACGACTCGCCCGTGTTCTCCATGCCGGAGACGGCCGCCGAGGCCGAGCAGATGATGATCGACGGCGAGAAGGCGATGGTCAGCGGGGAGAGCGCGAAGGGCGCGTACTCCACCGTTTTCGCCGGGCTGGCCCGGGACGCCGACGGCACCCTGTACCACTGCACCGCGGGCAAGGACCGCACCGGCTGGGCGAGCGCCGCCCTGCTCACCGCGCTCGGTGTACCGCGCGAGACGGTCATGGCGGACTACCTCGCCTCCAACGAGTACCGCGCCGAGGCGAACGCCGCCGCCCTGGCCGCGATGCCCGCCGAGCAGGCCGCGGTCTACAAGCCGATGCTCGACGTGCGCGCTGCGTACCTGAACTCCGGTTTCGCCGAAGTCGAGGCCGCCTACGGCTCGTTCGCCGGGTACGAGAAGAAGGCGCTGGGTCTGGACGCGCACGAGCTGCGCCGGCTCAAGGATGACCTCCTGGTCGGCTGAGCACGAGCGGCATGGGGAAGGGTGGGGTCATGACCACCACCAGACACCCCCTTCCCCTGCGCCTCGCCGCCACCGTCCTCACCGGCGTCCTCGCCCTCTACATCGCTCTCGTCGCCTTCGGCAACATCACCGACTTCGGGACGAACCGGGACTTCGTGCGCCATGTCCTCGCGATGGACACCACGTTCAAGGACGACGACCTGATGTGGCGGGCGATCACCAGCAAGGGGCTTCAGGACGCCGCGTACGTCGCGATCATCGTGTGGGAGACGGTCGCCGCGCTCGTACTGATCGGCGCGACCTGGCTGTGGATACGCCGGGACCAGGCCACCGCGCGGCGACTGACCACCTACGGCACCCTCATGCTGATGCTGCTCTTCGGAGCCGGGTTCATCGGGATCGGCGGCGAGTGGTTCGCCATGTGGCAGTCCGCGGACTGGAACGGGCTGGACGCCGCGACCCGGGTCTTCCTGATCAGCGGCGTCGTGCTGATCGTCGCCCACCTGCCCTCCGGCGGCGGCGAGGCTAGCCGACGACCGTGACCTTCGTGCCGGTCGTCGCGAAACTCCAGACGGCCGTACCGTCGGGCTTGTGGAGCCGTATGCCGCCCGTCTTCGTAGCGGAGTCGGGCGGGGGCGGCGAGGAGCCGTCGACGGCGTTGGAGAAGGCGACCGAGACGCCGTCCTCCTGGGCGAAGTAGACGATCTGCTCGATCTGCACCCCGTCGGAGCCGGTCGTGGCGCCCTCGACCCGGCTGCTGACGGTGTAGGTGCCCGGGTCGGGGTCGACCGTGCCGGGCCACACCGTGAACGTCCGCCGGGTGGCGTCGCTGGCGTCGATCAGCCAGACCCGCTTCTGGTCGAGCGAGTACACGACCCGTCGCCCGGTGCCGGAGCCGTCCGGTACCCGGGCCGGCGCGGTCTCCTTCGGCGACGGGTCCTTGCCCGCGGAGGCCGTGGGGGCGGGCTCGGTCGCCGCGGCGGTGGGATGGGGCCCCTGGTCCGCCTGCACGGCCAGGAAGGTCACCGCCGCGATCGCGCCCACGGTCAGACCGGAGACCCACGCCCATGAGGGAAGTCGGGCAGGCACGGGCACGCATCTCCTCAGCGATCATCTACGGGACCCCGGCACACCTGGGGCCAGATCATCGTACTGCGCGCCCGCCCAGCCCCCGTCCGCCCGCCCGCGCCTCAGTCCAGCACCGGCAGCAGCTGGGGCAGGTGCCCGTCCGAGTCCCGCGCCGCCCGCTGCCGCTCCTCGGGCACCGGCCCGTACAGCGTGGTCCGGGGCTTGGCCGGGCGGCCCGCCGCGTCCGCGACCGCGATCAGGTCCTTGACCGACTTGTACGAGCCGTAGGACGAGCCCGCCATGCGGGAGATCGTCTCCTCCATGAGGGTGCCGCCGAGGTCGTTGGCGCCGGAGCGGAGCATCTCCGCCGCACCCTCCGTGCCCAGTTTGACCCAGCTTGTCTGGATGTTGGGGATGTGCGGGTGGAGGAGGAGGCGGGCCATCGCCGTCACCGCGCGGTTGTCGCGGACCGTCGGGCCGGGCCGCGCGATGCCCGCCAGGTACACCGGCGCGTTGGTGTGGATGAAGGGGAGCGTCACGAACTCCGTGAAGCCGCCCGTGCGCTGCTGGATGCCGGCCAGCGTGCGCAGGTGGCCCAGCCAGTGGCGGGGCTGGTCGACGTGGCCGTACATCATGGTCGAGGAGGAGCGCAGGCCCAGTTCGTGAGCCGTCTCGATCACCTCGATCCAGGTGGCCGCCGGCAGCTTGCCCTTGGTCAGGATCCAGCGGACCTCGTCGTCGAGGATCTCCGCCGCCGTGCCCGGGATCGAGTCCAGGCCCGCCTCCTTGGCCGCGCTCAGCCACTCGCGGATCGACATGCCGGTGCGGGTCGCGCCGTTGACGACCTCCATCGGCGAGAAGGCGTGCACGTGCATGCCGGGGACCCGGGCCTTCACCGCCCTCGCGATGTCGAAGTACGCGGTGCCCGGCAGGTCCGGGTGGATGCCGCCCTGCATGCAGACCTCGACCGCGCCCACGTCCCACGCCTGCTC
This sequence comes from Streptomyces sp. NPDC058985, assembly GCF_042740985.1. Taxonomy (NCBI): domain Bacteria; kingdom Bacillati; phylum Actinomycetota; class Actinomycetes; order Kitasatosporales; family Streptomycetaceae; genus Streptomyces; species Streptomyces sp. NPDC058985. The sequence goes on from NZ_JBHYJX010000004.1 coordinate 101,993, forward strand.
GGCGCGGTCGGCGACCTGGTCCAGGGAGAGCGTGTAGGCGTCGGCGTCGGTGCGGCGCTGGGCGAAGGCGCAGAAGCGGCAGCCGGTGTAGCAGACGTTGGTGAAGTTGATGTTGCGGGTGACGATGTACGTCACCTCGTCGCCCACCATCGACTTCCGGACGTCGTCGGCCACCTTGCACAGGGCGTCCAGCGCCGGGCCGTCCGCGTGCAGCAGGGCCAGCGCCTCGTCGTCCGTCAGCCGCGTCGGGTCGTCGGCCGCCGTGGCGAGCGCGGCGCGCACGTCGGTGTCGATGCGCTCGGGGACCATGCCGGGCACGGCGGCCTCGCGCAGGGCCCCCCAGTCGCCGTACACCTCGTCGAAGTCGTCGCGGCGGTCCGAGGTGCGGCCCTCGGTGTCGATGGCGGTGTGCAGGTCGGTGCGGCCCGAGGCGGTGAACGCCTCGTCCGGTTCCTGCCAGGGGCGCCCCTCGACCGGCGCGTCCGGCAGCGCGAGCCCCGTCGCCGGGTCGGCGAGGGCCGCCACGTGCGGGCGCAGCCGCGGGTCCAGCCAGGGCTCGCCGCGCTGGACGAACTCCGGGTAGACGCAGAGACGTTCCCGCAGCTCGAAGCCGACCGCCCGGGACTTCGCGGCGAGTTCATCGATCTGCGGCCACGGGCGCTCGGGGTTGACGTGGTCGATGGTGAGCGGGGAGACCCCGCCCCAGTCGTCGATGCCGGCGCCGATCAGCCGCTCGTACTCGGCGTCCACCAGGTTGGGGGGCGCCTGGAGGCAGGCGGACGGGCCCATGATGTGCCGGGCGACGGCCACCGTGGCGACCAGCTCGTCCAGCTCCGCGTCCGGCATGCCGCGCATCGCCGTGTCCGGCTTGGCGCGGAAGTTCTGGATGATCAGTTCCTGGATGCCGTGGTAGGCGCGGGAGACCCTGCGCAGCGCGAACAGGGACTCCGCGCGCTCCTCGTAGGTCTCGCCGATGCCGATGAGCAGGCCCGAGGTGAAGGGGACGGAGGAACGGCCGGCGTCCTCCAGGACGCGCAGCCGCACGGCCGGCTCCTTGTCCGGGGAGCCGTGGTGCGGGCCGCCGGGCTCGGACCACAGGCGGGTCGCCGTCGTCTCCAGCATCATGCCCATGGACGGCGCCACCGGCTTGAGCCGCTGGAAGTCCGTCCAGGACATCACGCCGGGGTTGAGGTGCGGCAGCAGGCCCGTCTCCTCCAGGATGCGGACCGAGATGGCGCGGACGTACGCGATCGTGTCGTCGTACCCGTGCGCGTCCAGCCATTCGCGGGCCTCGGGCCAGCGGTCCTCGGGCTTGTCGCCGAGGGTGATGAGGGCTTCCTTGCAGCCGAGGGCGGCGCCCTTGCGCGCGATGTCGAGCACCTCGTCCGGCGACATGAACATCCCGTGCCCCGCCCGGCGCAGCTTGCCGGGGACGGTGACGAAGGTGCAGTAGTGGCACTTGTCCCGGCACAGCCGGGTCAGCGGGACGAAGACGCTCTTCGAGTACGTGATGACACCGGGCCGCCCGGCCGCCTCCAGGCCCGCGTCACGGACCCGGGCGGCGGACGCGGTCAGGTCGTCGAGGTGCTCGCCGCGCGCCTGGAGCAGCACGGCGGCCTCGGACACGTCCAGGGCGACGCCGTCCCGGGCGCGTTTGAGGGCGCGACGCAGGGAGTTCTCGGTGGGGCCGGCCTGGTCGGCGGGTCCGGTTCCGGAGGTCGCGGAAGTCGTCATCCTTCGAGCATACGAGCGCCGTGATCAGGGCGGGTTTCCCGTCGCTTTCCCGTCCCGCCGGCCCACCGCGCGGTTCCCGGCCCTCAATGCCCCGAACCCCTTTCCTTGCCCGGGAGTTCACGGCTCAATACGAGGGTTGCACGCACCACCCCTGCACCACCGATGTCATGACCGTGACGACACAGGGAGCAGCAGCATGTGCGAGGACGACAACGCCGGGATCGGCAGGCGCGCGGTGTTCGTGACGGGAGCCGCCGCCGCGCTTACGTTGGGAAGCGTGAGCTTCGCCACAGCGGCACCGCGGGAAGAGCGGAGGAGAACCGTGCGCGGCACCCTGCCGCCCGGCTCCCCCGACTTCGTCTACGTCCCCTTCGAAGTCCCGGCCGGAGTGCGCGAGATACACGTCGCCTACTCCTACGACCGCCCCGCCGTCCCGGCCGGCACCCAGGGCAACGCCCTCGACATCGGCCTCTTCGACGAGCGCGGCACCGAGCTGGGCGGCCGGGGGTTCCGCGGCTGGTCGGGCGGGGCGCGCACGGAGTTCTTCGTCCGGGCGGACGACGCGACACCCGGGTACCTCCCGGGGCGGATCCGGCCGGGCACCTGGCACGTCGCCCTCGGCCCGTACACGGTCGCCCCGCAGGGCCTGGCGTACGAGATCACCATCACGCTGACGTACGGCGAGCAGGTGGAGACCCCCCGAGCGGTGTACCCGCCCGAGCGGGCCCGGGGGCGGGGCCGTGCCTGGTACCGGGGCGACTGCCACCTGCACTCCGAGTACTCCGACGGCCGCTACACCCTCGCCGAGATCGCGGAGCTGGCCCGTGCGGCGGGCCTGGACTTCATCAACTCCTCCGAGCACAACACCCAGTCGGCACACGCGCACTGGGCCGGCCTCGCCGGGGACGACCTGCTGATCCTGCTCGGCGAGGAGGTGACGACCCGCAACGGCCACGTCGTCGCCCTCGGCACCGACCCCGGCACCTTCGTCGACTGGCGCTACCGGGCCCGGGACAACCGCTTCGGCCGTTTCGCCCGGCAGATCCGCCGCGCGGGCGGCCTGGTCGTCCCGGCCCACCCGCACGCCACCTGCATCGGCTGCAACTGGAAGTTCGGCTTCGGCGAGGCCGACGCGGTCGAGGTGTGGAACGGCGCCTACACGCCCGACGACGAGGTGGCGCTGGCCGACTGGGACGGCATGCTGGTCGCCTCGGTGCGGGACGGCGGCCGGAGCTGGATCCCGGCGATGGGCAGCAGCGACTCCCACCGCTCCCCCGACGTCGTCGGACGCCCGCAGACCGTCGTCCTCGCCGACGACCTGACGCGGGAGGCGATCCAGGAGGGCATCAGGGCCGGCCGGTCCTACGTCGCCGAGTCGTCGCGGCTGTCGCTGGCCCTCACCGCCTCCGGCGGCCGGGGCGAGCACGCCGGGATCGGTGAGCGGCTGCGCGTGGACCGCGACACCCCGGTCACCGTCCGCCTGGAGGTGACCGGCGCCCCGCGCTGCACGGTGCGCCTCGTCACCGACCAGGGGGTGCTGTTCACCGGCGACCCGCTGCCGGTGTCCGGTGCGGGCGTCGTGGAGTGGCGGACGACCGCCTCGTACGCGGCGTATGTACGGGCGGAGGTACGGCACGAGGCGGCGGCCGGTCCGCTGCCGGGGGCGCTGGCGGCGTTCACGAACCCGGCGTTCCTGGGGCGGTAGGCGTCCCGGGTGTTCCTGGGGCGGTAGGCGTTTCCGGTGTTCCTGGGGCGGTCGCCTCCCCCCGGCCCTCCTGCGGCGGGGACCGCCCCTCCGTCGTCGAGGTCGGCGACGACCGCGCGTGGTCGGAGGGACCGCACCCGACGTACGCACGGACCGGGACACGCTCCCGCTGCCCGGGGCCCTGACGGCCCTCACCAGCCCGGCGTCCCCGGGACGGTGGCTGCCCCTCCGTCGTCGAGATCGGCGACGACCGCCGCGTGGTCGGAGGGGCGGACGCCGTCGACGGGGTGGTCGCCGGCCCGCCGTACCGCCCTGACCCGGCCGAGACCGCCGGGTCCGGGCGGGCCGACGTACACGTGGTCGATCCGCGCGGACAGCCCGCCCGGCCCGTCGGGGTCCCCCGGGCCCCAGGTGCCGGAGGGCACGCCGGGCCCGGCGTGCAGCCAGGCGTCGTGGAGCCGCGCCGTCCGCAGCGGGCGCACCTCCGGGGAGTCGGGGCGGGCGTTGAAGTCACCGGTGACGACGGCCGGGAAGCCGGTGCCGTGCCGGTGCGCGGCGACGAAGTCCACCAGGGCCGCGACCTGTGCGCGCCGCGCCTCGGACGCGCCGGCACCGGAGTTGAGGTGGACGGTGCAGAAGGGCACCTGGTGACCGGGCGCGTCCAGCCGGACGTGGAACGCCAGCCGCCCGTCGTCGACCTCGTCGGGCGCCGGCAGCCGCAGCACCGCGCGCTCCACGACGGGCCAGCGGCTGAGCACCGCGGTGCCGATGCCGACCGAGCCGTCCCCGATCCGCCGCTGCCACCGCTCGGGCGCGGGCGAGGGCGCCCAGGCCCAGTGCAGGCCGAGTTCCCGCGCAAGCCACCCGGCGAGGTTCTCCCCGTCGTCGGCGGCCCACACCTCCTGGAGCCCGACGACATCGGGCCGCAGCTCCCGCAGCACGGCGAGGATCGCCTTCTGCCGGTCGGCCCACGCCCCGAACCGCCACCACAGATTCCACGTCACCACGCGCACACCCGCACCACCCGTCCGTCCGCCACGCCCGCCCCGCCCGTCCCCCAGAGGTTTTCCGGGAACATGGCGACACAAGAGACGGGAGAGTGAACGAATGATGTCGATGCCGTCCGACTCCGGGAAGCCGCCCCAGGCCGAGACACCCGGAGCCGAGAAGAAGTACCGGACCGTCACGGCCTTCCAGCGCCGCCTCAACACCGTCGTACGCAGACTGCCCGGCCAGACCCTCCTCGAGACCACCGGCCGCGTCTCCGGCCTCCCCCGCCGCACACCGGTCGGCGGACGCCGGGTCGGCGACGACTTCTGGCTGGTCTCGGAATTCGGCGAACGGTCCCAGTACGTCCGCAACATCCGCGCCGACCCGCGCGTCCGGGTACGCATCCGGGGCCGCTGGCACCAGGGCACGGCCCACCTCCTCCCCGACGACGACCCCCTCGCCCGCCTGCGCCGGCTCCCCCGTCTCAACAGCCTGGCGGTACGGGCGATGGGCGTCGGGACCGGGCTGCTCACGGTGCGGGTGGAGCTGAAGGGGTAGCGCCAGGTGAGGAAGGTGTGATCGCCGCCTCCCACAGCTGACGCAGTCGGCATGAACAAGGCAAACTGGCCTGGTTGCTCAGGATGTCTAGGGGGACGACGGCATGGACGGTGGACCGCGGGTTCCGGAGCAGCGGCGTCCCGGAACCCCGGCGGAACCGGACGGGTCGGCCGCGCTCCGGTTCGGCGTGCTCGGACCGGTGCGGGCCTGGCGGGGCGAGGGGGCGCTGGCCACCGGCTCCCCGCAGCAGCGCGCCCTGCTGGCCGCGCTGCTGCTCCGCGAGGGCCGCACGGCGACGGCGGCCGAACTGATCGACGCCCTGTGGGGCGAGGAGCCGCCGTCGCAGGCGCTGGCGGCGGTGCGGACGTACGCGTCCCGGCTGCGGAAGATCCTGGACCCCGGGGTCCTGGTGACTGAGTCCGGCGGGTACGCCGTGCGGGGTCTCGCCGAAGGGGCGCTGGACCTCGCGGCGGCCCAGGACCTGGCCACCGGCGCCGAGAAGGCGCGGACCGCGGGGGACCTGTGCCACGCCCGTGACGCGCTCCGCCGCGCGCTGGCGCTGTGGGACGGCGAGGTGCTGGCGGGCGTTCCGGGACCCTATGCGGAGGCGCAGCGCGTCCGGCTGGAGGAGTGGCGGCTGCAACTCCTCGAAACATGCCTGGACATGGACCTGGAGCAGGGCTGCCACGCGGAGGCGGTGTCGGAGCTGACGGCGCTCACGGCGGAGCACCCGCTGCGGGAGCGCCTGCGCGAGCTGCTGATGCTGGCCCTGTACCGCAGCGGCCGCCAGGCAGAGGCCCTCGCGGTCTACGCGGACACGCGGCGGCTGCTCGCCGACGAACTCGGCGTCGACCCCCGCCCCGGCCTCCAGGAGCTCCAGCAGCGCATCCTCCGGGCCGACCCCGGCCTCGCCGAACCGTCGGCCCCGGCCGCGGAGACCGTGTCGTCCCCGGTGCGTCCGGCGCAACTCCCGGCCACGGTGCCCGACTTCACGGGCCGGGCCTCCTTCGTGCGCGAGCTGAGCGACGTACTGTCCGCCGCGTCCGGGGACGGGAGCGGGAAGTCCGGCCGCGTCATGGCGGTCTCCGCGCTGGCGGGCATCGGCGGCGTCGGCAAGACCACCCTCGCCGTGCACGTCGCCCACCAGGCGCGGGCCGCCTTCCCGGACGGGCAGCTGTACGTCGACCTCCAGGGCGCGGGCGCGCGGGCGGCGGAGCCGGAGACGGTGCTGGGCTCGTTCCTCCGCGCCCTCGGTACGCCCGACTCGGCCATCCCCGACTCCCTGGAGGAGCGCGCCGCCCTCTACCGCTCCGTGCTGGACGGGCGCCGCGTCCTCGTCCTCCTCGACAACGCCCGTGACGCCGCGCAGGTACGGCCGTTGCTGCCCGGCACGGAGGGCTGTGCGGCGCTGGTGACGGCGCGGGTGCGGATGGTGGATCTCGCCGGGGCGCAGCTGGTCGACCTGGACGTGATGTCTCCCGAGGAGGCGCTGGCCCTCTTCACGAAGATCGTGGGCGAGGAGCGGGTGGCCTCGGAGCGGGAGGCGGCCCTCGACGTGGTCGGCGCGTGCGGCTTCCTGCCGCTGGCGATCCGCATCGCGGCGTCCCGGCTCGCGGCCCGCCGCACCTGGACGGTCTCGGTCCTCGCGGCGAAGCTGGCGGACGAGCGCCGCCGCCTTGACGAACTCCAGGCCGGTGACCTGGCCGTCAAGGCCACCTTCGAGCTGGGCTACGGCCAGCTGGAGCGCGCCCAGGCCCGCGCCTTCCGCCTCCTCGGCCTGGCCGACGGCCCGGACATCTCCCTGGCGGCCGCGGCGGCGGTGCTGGACCTCCCCGTGGAGGACACGGAGGACCTCCTGGAGACCCTGGTCGACACGTCCCTCCTGGAATCGGCGGCCCCGGGCCGCTACCGCTTCCACGACCTGGTCCGCCTCTACGCGCGTGCGTGCGCGGAGCGGGACGAGCATCCGCCGAGCGAGCGGGGGGCGGCGCTGTCGCGGTTGCTGGACTTCTATCTGGCGACGGCGGCGGGCATCTACGCGATGGAGCGCCCGGGCGACCGGTTGGTGGATCACCTCGAACCGACCCGGAGCGGCGGGCTGACGTTCACCGAGGGCGCCAAGGCCCTGGACTGGCTGTACACCGAGGGCGAGTCCCTGCTGGCCTCGGTGCGGCAGTCGGTCGGCACGGACCGGCTGCGGGTCGGCGTGGATCTTCTCTGGGCCGCCAAGGACCTGGCCGAGTCGGGCGCCAACTCACGCCAGTACGAGGCCACGGCCAACGCGGTGTGCGGGGCGGCCCAGGCCGTCGGGGACCGCCGTACGGAGGGACGGGCGCGGGCGACGCTCACCAACGTCCTCCTGGTGTCCGGCCGAATCCGGCAGGCAGAGGAGGAGGCGCGGCGCGCGATGGAACAGGCCGCCTCGGCACGGGACGTCGCCGCGGGCAGCTGGGCCGCCAACGACCGCGGGCTCATCTGCCTGCACCAGCACCGGTACGCGGACGGCAAGGTCTTCTTCGACGAGGCCATCCGAGGATTCAGCGCGGCGGGCAACAGGGCCGGTGAGGCGACGACCTCGTTCAACCTGTCGCGTGCCCATCTCGCCATGGGCAACATCGGCAAGGCGGTGGACATCGCCCGGGACGGCCTCACCCTGCTGGCGAAGCTGGGCAGGACGGTGCGCGTGGCCAACGGCCACTACGCGCTGGGCATGGCGCTCACCCAGGCGGGGCGGCACACCGAGGCCCTCGGCCAGTTCAACGACGCGCTGACCGTCTTCGTGGACCATCGCCAGCGGCTGTGGGAAGGGACCACGCACTTCCGGATCGCCGAGGCGCACGTGGCCGCCCACCGCGCTGCCCAAGCGGCGCAGCACGCCGAACAAGCCCTCGCCATCGGGTGCATCGGGGGCGACCGGATGCGTGGCAACGTCCTCACCCTCCTCGGACGTTCCCTCTCCGCGCTGGGCCAGGTGGACCGGGCGAGGGCCTGCTGGCGCGAGGCCCTGAAGCTCTACGAGGAGAACAGCGCGCCGGAAGCCGACGACGTGCGCGCCCTGTTGGCGCCCGCCGACGCGGCCTGAGACCGGCGCAACGGCAGCGTTCAGCGTTCGTTTATCTCCCTCCGCGATGCTTCCAATCGCCAGACCGTCGCGTCGGGGGGCAGACGGTCACTGGGGGAGCCGGCCGGTTAGTGTTCGGCTCCGAACGCCCGTCCGGTGGCCCTCGGGGGAGCTTCCGGACGGGCGTTCCGCATCCGACCTCGTCGTTGCAGAGGAGCACGAATCGATGAGCGAGCAGAAGGCCACGCCCGCGAAGCCGCTGGACAATCAGATGCCCACGCCGCCGGCCAAGGACGAAGCCATCACCACGATGGACAACCAGATGCCCACCCCGCCGGCCAAGGACGAAGCCATCACCACGATGGACAACCAAATGCCCACCCCGCCCGCCCTGGACCGGGACGGCAAGTAGACCTACTTCCCTCACCGGGGGGACGGCCGCGGCGGCGCGGAGGGGAGCCGCCGCGGCCGTGGTCGTGGTCGTTTAAATGCGTCGACAGCGCGCGCCGCGACCCGGCAGAGTGGCCGCCCGTGACGAGCAGTGAGCTGTGGAGCCGCGCGACCGCCGACCGCTACGACGCCGAGGAGGCCGAGAACTCCTCGGCCGCCGCCCTCGCACCGGCCCTCGATTTCCTCGCCGGGCTCGCCGGAGACGGCCGCGCCCTCGAATTCGCCATCGGAACCGGCCGCGTGGGGGTCCCGCTCAGGGAACGCGGCGTCCCGGTGGCGGGCATCGAACTGTCCGAGCACATGGCCGCCGTGCTGCGGCGGAAGGCCGACGAGGACACCCTCCCGGTGACCATCGGGGACATGGCGAAGACCGTCGTCCCCGGCGAATTCGCCCTGGTCTACCTCGTCTACAACACGATCTCCAACCTGCTCACCCAGGACGAGCAGGTCGAGTGCTTCCGCAACGCCGCACGCCATCTGCGCCCCGGCGGCCGGTTCGTCATCGAGCTGGAGGTGCCCCCGCTGCGGCGCCTGCCGCCCGGTCAGGTCGCGGTGCCGTTCGACGTGTCCGACCGGCACCTCGGTTTCGACACCTTCGACCTGGTCGAGCAGATCCTCGTCTCGAACCACTTCACCCGCGACGAGCACACCGGTCAGTACCGCCGCGACAACTCCCGGCACCGGTACGCCTGGCCGGCCGAACTGGACCTGATGGCCCGGATCGCGGGGCTCGAACTGGAGCGCCGGGTCGCGGACTGGGACGGGTCGCCGTTCGTCCAGGACTCCGGCAAGCACATCTCCGTCTGGCGCAAGCCGGCCTGAGCGCGCCCCGGATCAGGTGGTCCGGGCGGTCCCCGTCCCCTTCTCCGCGTCGAGGGCGTACACGCAGCGGTCCTTGCTGCACGCGTAGACGATGCCGTCGCGGACGACCGGGGAGCCGGTGATCTCGCCGCCGGTCGCCAGCTTCCAGCGGAGGCGGCCGTCGTCGGCCTTCAGGGTGTACAGCAGGTGGTCCGTGGACCCGAAGTGGATACGGCCCTCGGCGACCGCGGGGGCGCCCACGATGTCGCCGCCCGCCTGGAAGCGCCACTTGGGGGTGCCGGTGACCGCGTCCAGGGTGTAGAGGCCCTTGCCACTGCCGACGTGGACGTGGCCCGCGGCGACCAGGACCGGGTCGGTGGAGGAGCGGGCCTCGGTCGCGATGCGCCAGCGGTCGCGGCCGTCGGTGGCGTCCAGGGCGTACACCGTGCCGAGGTAGTCGGCGAGGTAGACGCCGCCGCCGGTCACCGCGGGGCCGGGGACGAAGGCGGGCGGGGCGAGGAAGACCGCGGGGGCCTCGAAGTGCCAGCGGACGTGGCCGGAGGCGACCTCCAGGGCGAGGACCCGGGTGCCGGCCGCGACGTAGACGTAGCCGTCGGGTGCCTGGGTGACGCGGACCGGGACGCCGCCGCAGGAGGCCGCGTCGCCGATGGGGTACGACCATCTCTCGTCGCCGGTGCGCGCGTCCAGGGCGCGCAGGCGGGCGTCCTGCCAGACGTACACCGTGCCGTCGTGGAGGACCGCTCCGGCCTCGGGGGACTCGAAGTCGGTCTGGGCGCCGGTGATCTCCCAGAGCTTCTGGCCGCCGGAGGTCTCCCACCCCTGGACGCCGCCGCCGCGGGTGGCGGTGACGACGGTGCCGCGGTCGGCCTGGAGGGAGTACACCCAGGCGTCGGTCTGGACGCGCCAGAGGTCGCCGCCCTCGCGGGCGTCCAGGGCGAACAGGGTCGGGCCGTCGGAGGCGTGGATACGGCCGTCCGCGACCGCCATCGACCAGGCGACGTCCCGGGTCTTGAAGCGGCGGCGTCCGGTGGCCACGTCCAGCGCGTGCACCTCGAAGGAGGTGACGTAGACGAGGTCCTCGGCGACGCGGGGGGTGCCCCAGACGTCGTTGGACATGCGGAAGCGCCAGGGGCGCCAGCCGGCCGGTGACGCCTCGGGCGGCGCGGTGGGCACGGGCGGGGCGGCCGGCAGCGCGGGGTCGACGCCGTTGACGCCGGGGCGCACCCGGGACCAGGAGGCGGTGAGGGCGGACTCCGGCGGGGGTGCCGCGACGGCGGCGGCGCGCATGTCGGCGACGCGCGGTCCGGGGCCGATGGGCACCTGCCCGCCGGCCAGCCGGACCGGTCCGGCGTCGGGCGCGCCGACTGGCGCCGGGACGGACGGTCCGCGCGTGGGCGGCGCCGGTACGACGGGGTCGTGCGCGGGCGGCGGCGGCAGTTGGGGCGACGGAACGGCCGGGCGTCCGCCGGACGGGCCCGGGCCGCGTCCGGCGGACGGAGCGGGCCGGCCACCGCGGCGGCCACCGCGGCGGCTCTCGATGAGACCCACCGCCCGCTCGGGCAGCCACGCCGACGCCGTACCGCTGTCGTCGGAGCCGGAGCCGAAGAGGTGCGGGGCGAGCTGGGCCTGGAGGTCGGCGGGGTTGGGGCGGCCGGCGGCCTCCATCTGCATGCAGGACTCGATGAGCGGACGCAGCTCGTCCGGGAGTCCTTCGAGATCGGGGCCCTCGCGCAGCAGCATGAAGACGGTCTCGACCGGATTGGCCCCGTGGAAGGGCGGGTGCCCGGTGGCGGCGAAGACCAGCATCGAGCCGAGCGAGAACACGTCACTGGCGCCGGTGACGCTGCGGGAGTCCTTCGCCTGCTCCGGGGACATGTAGGCGGGCGTGCCGACGGCGACGTTCGTCATGGTCAGACGGGTGTTCGAGACGCCGGACGCGATGCCGAAGTCGATCACGCGGGGGCCGTCCTCGACGACGAGGACGTTGGAGGGCTTGAGGTCGCGGTGGACCAGGCCCGCGCCGTGGATGGACTGGAGCGCCTCCGCGACGCCCGCCGCCAGCCAGCGCACCGCCTGGGCCGGGAGCGGGCCGCACTCGTTCACTATCTCCTCGAGGGAGGGCGCGGGAACGTACGCGGTGGCCAGCCACGGCACCGCGGCGCGCGGGTCGGCGTCGACCACGGCCGCCGTGTAGAAGCCCGAGACCGCGCGGGCCGCCTCCACCTCGCGCGTGAAGCGGACGCGGAACAGCTGGTCCTCCGCCAGCTCCGTGCGCACCGTCTTGATCGCCACGCGCCGCCCGGACGCCGAGCGCGCGAGGAAGACCAGCCCCATGCCGCCGGCCCCGAGCCGGCCCAGCACCTCGAACGGCCCGATCCGCCGCGGATCGTGCTGCATCAGCTGATCCACCACTTGCCTGCCCACCTCCCCGTACGGGCCGCGCCACCCACTTATGTACGCGACCGAAGTGCAGCGTCTCACCACCGCACCTGCGTGGCGCCACGCACCCTGATTCTTCCTGTCCGAGGCGCTGGTGGCGAACCTGGGGACAATCGGGGTGTCTCATCACATCCCGGGCGCCGGGGCTCCGCCGCCCGGTCCCGGTTCAGCGCTGGAGCAGCGCGAACGACGCCCCCTGGCCGTCCGAGACCACCGCCGCCCTCCCGTACGACGTCTCGAAGGGCGGGACCCGCACCCGGCCGCCGAGCCGGGCCACCGTCCCGAGGGCGGCCTCGACATCCCGGACCAGGAAGTGGACGAGGAAGTGCGGCGGCATCTCGGCGGGGAAGACGCCCGAGACCGGGGCGCGGCCGAAGTCGGGGTCGGCGTCCGGGCCGAAGAGGGCGTCGCGGAACAGGTCGCCGTAGAAGGCGTTCGCGGCGTCGGTGTCGCGGGCGTACAGCTCGGCCCAGGCGAAGGTGCCGGGCTCGTGCCGGCGCCCGAAGCCGGGGTGGCCGTCCGGCTCCCAGAGCGCGAAGACGGCGCCCTCGGGGTCGGCGGCGAGGGCGCTGGTGCCGAGGTCGCCGACCTCGTGGGGCGGGGTGACGACCTGACCGCCGGCCTCCCGGATCCGCCCGGCGAGCGCGCGGGCGTCCGGGGTGTGGAAGTACACGGTCCACACGGTGGGCATCCGGCCGTCCGTCTTGCGGACGAGACCGGCGACCGGCTCACCGTCCAGGGAGGCCCGCAGTGACTCCGTCGTCTCCTCGAAGGTCCAGCCGAACAGCTCGCCGTAGAAGCGTCTGCCCGCCTCGACGTCGGAGAGCTGGGCCTCCACCCAGCAGGGGGTGCCCTCCGGGCGGCCTGTGCCCTCCGGGCGGTCGGTGCCCTCCGGGCGGTCGGTGCCCTCCGGGCGGTCGGACGGACGGGCTGTCGCCCTCTTCTCGGATGCCCCGTTTTCAGCCATGCCGTCAACGTAGCCGCGTCGCCCGCACCGCGCAGACCGGCGCACCAGCGTCTCTCCGCGCGAAGGGCCTCTCAGGTCTCCGCGCAAAGGGCCTCTCGGGCCCTCGCACCCCATTTGCAGTCGGCCGAATCGCGCTCGGAACGCCCGTCGGTAAGCTGACGGCATGACAGGACAAGTGCGTACCGTCGACGGCCGCGTGGCCGGTCGACGTGGGCAGGCGACCCGGCAGAAACTGCTCGACTGCCTCAGCGAAATGCTCAGCTCCTCCCCCTATCGCGATGTCAAAGTCATCGATGTCGCCCGCAAGGCCGGCACCTCGCCCGCGACCTTCTACCAGTACTTCCCGGACGTCGAGGGCGCCGTGCTGGAGATCGCCGAGACCATGGCCGCCGAGAGCGCGTCGCTGGCCGGACTGACGGCGGGCCGTTCATGGGTCGGCAAGGCCGGCTGGCAGACGGCACAGGAACTCGTCGACGGATTCATGGAGTTCTGGCGGAAGAACGACGCGATTCTCCGCGTGATCGACCTCGGTGCGGCCGAAGGGGATAAACGTTTCTCCAAGATCCGCATGAAGATCCTCAACTCGGTGAACTCCTCCCTCGCGGACTCCGTCGCCGACCTCCAGGCCAAGGGCAAGGTCGACAAGGACGTGAACCCCGCGGCGATCGCGGGTTCCCTGGTCGTGATGCTCGCGGCCGTCGCCTCCCACCAGAAGGGTTTCTCCTCCTGGGGCGTCAAGCAGACCGAACTCAAGCCAAATCTGGCCCTGTTGATGTACCTGGGCGTCACCGGCAAGAAGCCCACGAAGTAGAAGCAGCACGAAGCGGTACCCGGGCAGTACGCCAGGCACCAAGCCCGTCAGCTCCCCCGCTTCCCCGCTCCACCACTTCGCCGCGCCTCCGGCACCACCTCACCTGCCCCGCCCGCCGACCGCCCGCCCGAACTCGGCGACCGTGTCCCGCGCCAGGCGTTCTCCGCACCAGGCCGCACCGACACGACGAACGACGCCTCGAAGTTCGGCCCCGCGACGGCCAGGATCGGGGAACAGCCCCGCACCCGGCCGGTGTTGTGCTCAACGCCGACGCCCGTAACCGCTGGAGGAGACCACGATGGCCCTGACCCGCGAAGAGCGTGAGAAGTTCCTGGCCGAACCGCACGTCGCCGCGTTCGCGGTCGACGCGGAAGCCGGCCGCGCTCCGCTGACCGTGCCGATCTGGTACCAGTACGAACCCGGCGGCGACGTGTGGATCATGACCGGCCTCGACAGCCGCAAGAACCAGCGGATCCGCGCCGCGGGCCGGTTCTCGCTGATGGTCGACCGGCTGGAGCCCACCATCCGGTACGTGTCCGTGGAGGGGCCGGTCGTGGACACGGTCCCCGCCACCGAGGAGAAGCTGCGGGAGCTCTCCGCCCGCTACCTCCCCGCCGAGAAGGTCGACGGGTACGTCGCCTTCGCCCTGGCGAACCACGGCGAGCAGGTCATCGTGCGGATGCGGCCCGAGCGCTGGGTCTCCTCCGACCTCGGCACGGTGTGAAGAGCGTCCACGAGCTGCTGCGGTCGCTGCGGGTGTGGGACCCCGCGGTCACCGAGCTGCCGCCCTTCGACCCGTCCGGCGCCCCGGGCGACCCGGTGGACCTGTTCACGCGCTGGTTCGCGGAGGCGGTGGCCGCCGGCCAGACCGAGCCGCACACCGTGTCGCTGGCGACGTCCGACGCCGACGGGCTGCCCGACGTACGCATCGTGATGCTGCACGGCGCGGACGCGGGCGGCTGGTCCTTCGCCACGCACGCCGACAGCCGCAAGGGCCGCCAGCTGGCCGGGCGCCCGTATGCCGCGCTCGCCTTCTACTGGCCGGTGCTGGGCCGCCAGGTGCGGGTGCGCGGCCCGGTCACCGCGGCGCCGGCCGAGGAGGCGATGGCCGACCTGCACGCGCGGTCGACGGGCGCGCTGGCCGCGGCCCTCACCGGCAGGCAGAGCGCGGAGCTGGACTCGCCGGACGAGCTGACCCGCGCCTCGGAGGCGGCCTGGCAGCGCGCCGCCCGCGAACCGACGGCACCCGCCCCGACCTGGACCCTGTACCGCCTCCGCCCGCACGAGGTGGAGTTCTTCCAGGGCGAGCCCCACAGACGCCACGTACGCCTCGCCTACCGGCGGACGGAGCACGAGACGGGCTGGCATCAGCGGCTGCTGTGGCCGTGAGCGGCGGGGCGTCGGGTCGGGCACGAGACTCCGGGACGCCGGGTCGGCGCGTCCGGCGTCCGTCAGCGTGCCGCCGGTGTCGGCGGTTCCGCGTCCGTGGCGATGCGGGCGTGGAGGTGTACGTCGCGGAAGCGGTCGTGGCGGCCGGTCTGGAACATGGCCTCGCGCAGCGTGCCCTCGCCGGGGTAGCCGCACTTCTCCGCGATGCGGCAGGAGGCGTCGTGGCCCACCGCGTGGCCCAGTTCCAGGCGGTGCAGGCCGAGTTCGGCGAAGGCCCAGCGCGAGGCGAGCAGCAGGGAGCGGACGGCGACGCCCCGGCCGCGGGCCTCGGGGAGCACCCAGTAGCCGACCCGGGCCACCTTCATCGGGCGGCTGATCTCGTTGACGCCCATGTGCCCCAGCGTCGCCCCGCTCTCCGCGTCCGTGACGCGGAAGGACACGGATCTGCCGCCGGCCTCGTCCCGGGCCCGGGCGCGCAGCGCCTCGCGGGCCCCCGCGAGGTCGGTCCACAGCTTGAGCGGGGTGTTCCAGCGCTGGAACTCGGGGTCCAGGCAGCCGCGGAGCCACGCCTCCACGTCGGCGTCGGAGTCCGGGTCCCAGGAGCGCAGGCGCAGACCGTGTCCGCGGGGTTCGGTCGGGGAGGGGTCGAGGGCGTGCGTACGTGTGTGGGCCATCCGGCCATTGAAGCGGACCCGCGCCGGTCGTGACCGATCCGCAACCGATTCCGGTCTTGACCGAGACCCATCAACCCGGAGCGCGATTACGCTCGCCGCATGGCCGACTCCACAGCGTCCGCTGAACCGCAGCCCGCACACCCCGCGGACCGCCCCGTGTACGTCATAGGCGCGGGTCCCGGCGGTCTCGCCGTCGCCCAGGCGCTGCGCGCCCGCGGCCTGCGGGCGGTGGTCCTGGAGCGCGCCGAACACGTCGGCGACTCGTGGCGGCGCCACTACGACCGGCTGCGGCTGCACACCACCCGGCGGCTGTCCGCGCTGCCCGGCCTCGCGATGCCGCGCAGGTTCGGGCGGTGGGTGTCCCGCGACGACGTCGTGCGCTACCTGGAGAAGTACGTCGAGTACCACCAGCTGGAGATCGTCACCGGCGTGGAGGTCTTCCGCGTCGAGCGGGCGTCCGGCGGCGGCTGGCTGCTGCACGCCTCCGGGGGGCGCGAGCTGACCGGGGCCGCGGTCGTGGTCGCCACCGGCTTCAACCACACCCCGCGCGTGCCGGACTGGCCCGGCCGGGACACGTACACCGGCGAGTTCCGGCACGCCGCCGAGTACCGCGACGCGGCCCCGTACGCGGGCCGGGACGTCCTGGTCGTCGGGGTCGGCAACACCGGTGCCGAGATCGCCGTGGACCTGGTGGAGGGCGGCGCCTCCCGGGTCCGGCTCGCCGTGCGCACGGCGCCGCACATCGTCCGCCGCTCGACCGCCGGGTGGGCGGCCCAGTACACCGGCATCCTGTGCCGGCGGCTGCCGGTCGCGCTGGTGGACCGGCTGGCCCGGCCGCTGGCCCGGATCAGCGTGCCCGACCTGTCGGCGCGGGGGCTGCCGCGGCCCGGCACCGGGCTCTACAGCCGGGTGGCCGAGGGTGCCATCCCGGTGCAGGACGTGGGTCTGATCGACGCGGTGCGCGGCGGCCGGGTGGAGGTCGTCGCCGCGGTGGACGGCTTCGAGGACGGCAAGATCCTCCTGGCCGACGGCACCCGTCTCGCCCCCGACGCGGTGATCGCGGCCACGGGGTACCGGCGGGGCCTGGAGGGCCTGGTCGGCCACCTCGACGTCCTCGACGACCGCGGCAGACCGCTCGCACGCGGCGCCGCCACCCCGCCCGACGCCCCCGGCCTGTACTTCACCGGCTTCACCAACCCCATCAGCGGCATGCTCCGCGAACTGGCGCTCGACGCGGAGCGGATCGCCAAGGCGGTGACGAAGCGGGAGGCAGGCCGGGTGTCCCGCCTGCCCGGCTAGTCCCTGGTGAGAATGCGCAGCTCACCGGCGTCCGGGTCGCCGAACAGCACGAACAGTTCGGGAGCCTGCTCGCTCCCACTGATCGTCCAGTGGGTCTCCTCCCCGCACCCCCCGTCGAGCCGGACCACGACGCCCTCGCGCTCGCCGTACGGGCCGCGGACCCAGGTGCCCGTACCGCTGCACCTGGTGTGGCCCCGGTACGTGTCGAAGTCGGGCCGGGCCGGGACCCGGGTCAGCTCGGCCCGACCGCCCGGGGCCAGTCTCAGTACCGCCCCGTGGTCTCCGCGCCAGTCTCCGACGAGCTGCCTGTCGGAGAGGGCGGGGGGCTCGTACTCGTCGGCCAGGGCCGCCACGCTCAGCCCGCCGACAACGAAGAGAACGAAGCAGACACCGGCCGCACGGAACCAGACGCTCCATCCGCCCCACGCCCGCTCGCGCAGTGGGGCGAGGAACAGGACGGGCAGAATCCCGGCGCCGGCGAACCACGGGAGCGTGTCCCGCAGCGGCCAGTCCCACACCATGTGTCCCAGCCCGGCCCAACCGGCTCCGACCAGCGCGGACGTCACCATGTGCCAGGCCCACTCGGGACCGCGCAGGCGGCGTCGGAGGAGACGGGCCGCGGTCGCGGCGGGCATGATCTGCGCGCTGGAGTGCAGGACTCCGAGGAGCGGCAGGATCAGCGGCACGCAGAGGATGCCGAAAAGGCCCTCGCCACGCCCGTAGTCGTCGTGCCCGGCGCTCACGAGGAACCACCACGCCAGCCAGACGAGCGGCAGCTGCGTCGCACACAGCGCCGCCGCCACGTTCCACTCGTCGTTCGACCACGTCAGGCGCCCGCGCCCGGCCATCCCCTGCCCCCACCCCATGCCCGCACCCTAAGACCCGCTCAGACCCCCGCGGCCACCGCGGTCGGCCGGCGGCGGATCACCAGGGCCATCAGGGCCGCCGCCGCGCACAGCGCGCCCGAGGCGTACCAGACCACGTCGTAGGAGCCGAAGGTGTCGCGGGCCACGCCGCCGAGGAAGGCGACGAGGGCGGCGCCCACCTGGTGGGAGGCGAGCACCCAGCCGAAGACGATCGCGCTGTCCTCGCCGTAGTGCTCGCGGCACAGGGCGAGGGTGGGCGGGACGGTGGCGACCCAGTCGAGGCCGTAGAAGACGATGAAGAAGATCATCGGGGGGTGCACGGTGGGCGCCAGCAGGATCGGGAGGAAGAGGAGGGAGACGCCGCGCAGGGCGTAGTACACGGCCAGCAGACGGCGCGGCTCGAAGCGGTCGGTGAACCAGCCGGAGGCGATCGTGCCGGCCACGTCGAACACCCCGATGACCGCGAGCAGCGAGGCGGCGGCCGTCAGCGGCATGCCGTGGTCGTGCGCGGCGGGCACGAAGTGGGTCTGGATCAGGCCGTTGGTGGAGGCGCCGCAGATCGCGAAGGTCCCGGCGAGCAGCCAGAAGGGCCCGGTGCGGACGGCGGAGAACAGCACCGTGAGCGCACGGCGGGCGGCGCCGGGGACGGGCGCGGGCTTCTCGACGAACTCCTCGGATCCGTACGGCTTCTGCCCGACGTCGGCCGGGTGGTCGTGCAGGAGGAGCCAGACGAAGGGGATGACGGCGAGCGCGGCGAGGGCGACGGTGACGGCCGCCGGGCGCCAGTCGTACGTCTCGACGATCCAGGACAGCAGCGGCAGGAAGATCAGCTGTCCGGAGGCGGAGGCGGCGGTGAGGACGCCGGTGACCAGCCCGCGCCGCTCGGTGAACCAGCGGTTGGTGACGGTGGCGGCGAAGGCCAGGGCCATGGAGCCGGAACCGAGACCGACCAGCAGGCCCCAACAGAGGATGAGCTGCCACGCGGAGTCCATCCACACCGTCAGTCCGGAGCCGAGCGCGATCACGGCGAGGGCGACGGCGACCACCCGCCGGATGCCGAAGCGGTCCATGAGCGCGGCGGCGAAGGGCGCGGTCAGCCCGTAGAGCGCGAGGTTGACGGAGACGGCGGCGCCGATCGTGCCGCGCGACCAGCCGAAGTCCTCGTGCAGCGGGTCGATGAGGATGCCGGGGAGGGAGCGGAAGGCGGCCGCACCGATGATCGTCACGAAGGTGACGGCGGCGACCCACCAGGCGCGGTGGATGCGCGGGCGGCGGCGCGGCCCGGCGGGCTCAGGCCGGTGTACGGATGCTGCGGCGGCGTCGGTTGTCTGGGTCACGTCATTGAGCTTCGGGCAGCGGACCCGTCCGAACGAGTGGCCCGAAGGTCAGTGTTCGCTAGGATCGGGCCATGACGCCCGACAGCCCGCCCCGCCCGCACCGTGTCGTCGTCCTGGCCCTGGACGGCCTGCTCCCCTTCGAACTGGGCATCGCGCAGCGCATCTTCGGCCTCGCCCGCGACGAGCGGAAGCGCCCGCTGTACGAGGTGGTGACCTGCTCGGTCCGGCCGCCGGGCCCGGTCGAGACGGACGCCGACTTCGCGATCCTGGTCGGGAACGGCCCCGAGGCGCTGGCCACCGCCGACACCGTCGTCGTCCCCGCCTCCTACGAGCTGGGCCCGGTCTACGACGACGGGGTGCTGACCGGGGAGCTGGCCGCCGCGCTGGGTCTGATCCGGCCCGGCACCCGGCTCGTCGCGATCTGCACGGGCGGGTTCGTACTGGCCGCCGCCGGGTATCTGGACGGCCGTCCGGCGACCACGCACTGGTCCTCCGCCGAGCACTTCCAGCGGCTGTTCCCGCAGATCAGGGTGGACGCCGACGTGCTGTTCGTCGACGACGGCGACGTGCTCACCTCGGCCGGGGTCGCGGCCGGCATCGACCTGTGCGTGCACATCGTGCGCCGCGACCACGGCACGGCGGTCGCCAACGAGGTGGCCCGCCGCACCGTCGTACCGCCGCACCGGGACGGCGGGCAGGCGCAGTACATCGAGCGGCCGGTGCCCGATCCGCAGCAGTCCTCCACGACCGGTGCCCGCGCCTGGGCGCTCGGCCGCCTGGGCGAGCCGATCCAGCTGCGGGACATGGCGGCCCAGGAGTCGATGTCGGTACGCACCTTCACGCGCCGCTTCCGCGAGGAGGTCGGCGTCAGTCCGGGCCAGTGGCTGACCCGGCAGCGGGTGGAACGGGCCCGGCACCTGCTGGAGTCCACCGTTCTCTCCGTCGACCAGGTGGCCCGGGACTCGGGGTTCGGCACGGCCCAGTCGATGCGGCAGCACCTCCAGGCGGCGCTGGGGGTCACGCCGACCGTGTACCGGAGGACCTTCCGGGCGGAGTTGTCCACAGCCTGTGGAGAATGAGCGTCCGGGCGAGGGCGTACGGAGATGTGTCGGCCGGCGGCGCGGCGCTGTCGCCCCGAGCGCGGCATCGCGCGCCACCACCCGACTCCGGCGCTCCCGTCCGGCTCCCGTCGCCCCCGGGGGAACCGCCGCCGAATCACGACCCACACTCGTCGAGGGCCCCGTCACCGGGCCCTCGTCGTCCCCTCGCGGCGAATCGTTGTCGTCAAGCGTGAGGAAACGGTCACGATCCGTCAACCAGCCAGGGGTGTTTCATCCCTTGCGTCCACGTTCGTCGGGGACGCGCACGGAAGCACGCCCGGCGCACTGCCGCGTCACCGCCGGCCGCTACACGACTTCGTACGCGTACCCCTCGTACGCCACCGCGCCCCCGCCGCTCCCGCACACGGGGGTGGTCTCCGCGCGTTCGGCGCAGCGGTCCAGTTCGCACCAGATGCGCTTGCCGGTGCCCTCCCGGCTCCAGCCCCAGCGGTCGGCGAGCCCGTCGACGAGGGCGAGGCCCCGGCCGCCCGTCGCCTCGTCGCCCACACAACGGGGCACCGGGGCCAGGTCGCTGGCGTCGTCCACCTCAAGACGGACGGTGATCTCCTCGGGTTTCCCCGGCTCCCCCGGCTCCCCCGGCTCCCCCGGCCCTTCGGGCTCTCCAGGCGCGGCCTCCGGCAGTACCAGCCGGAGCACGGCCGAACGGCCCGTGTGCACCACGGCGTTGGTGACCAGCTCGGAGACGAGCAGGACCAGCGTCTCGGCGAGTGACTCGTCGGCCCGTATCGCCGACCCGGCGAGCCGTGAGCGCGCCCACCGCCGGGCACGTCCCACTTCCGAGGGGTCGGGCCTGACCTCCAGCTGCACTTGAAGCATCTGCACCGCTCACACCATCCGAACCGGCGGACACAAAGGCTCGCGCCTCACGTGGGCCACGATCGTAGCCATTCTCAGCATGGCCAGATCAACGGCCGGGGACGGGATCACGGACCGTGATTCCGTTGTGGGACAGCATGGTTGACGTACAGTCACCCCAACAAGCGCTTCGGGCATATTCCAGCGCGAAGGAGTACCCGTGCGGCATACTGTGCGACGCGCATTCCGGGGAGTCGAACAGGCGGCGGCCGACGGCCTTTCCGCCCTGCGGGGCAAGGCGCGCACCGCCGGTTCCGGAGCCGCCCCCGGGGCTGCTCCGGCACGGCTGGCGCTCGCGACCACTCGCATCCCACACAAGGTACCGGAGCGTGGCACCGACTCCGGTCCGTTACGGGTGACACGGTGGACACAACCCGGTATCAACGCTCAGTGACACCGCTCTGCCACGATCCGCGACATCCGTTGCCTACTCGGGCACGGTGAAGTACTGCGCGAAGGCCGGGACGATCTCCGCCTCGCCCACCTTGTCGTCGCCGTCCGCGTCGAGACCGCCGGCGACCTCACGCGCGGTGTCCTCGGGCACGCCGAGCGCGGTGAGCAGGCGCGCGGTCTCCGCGACGGTGGCGGATCCGTCGCCGTCCGCGTCGGCGACGTACAGCGCGGCGTGCAGGAAGGGGCGGGCGATCTCGGCGAACCGCTCCGGCTTGTCCCGCAGGCGCTTGACCGCCCCGGTGACGAATTCCGCACGGGTGATGCGCTGGTCGCCGTCCCGGTCGGCGATGCCCGCGAGCCCCTGCCAGAGGGCCTCCGCGCCGCCGTAGAGGGCCTGCCCCTTGTCGGACCGGGCCGCGACGCCGAACTCGGCGAGCAGCGCCTTGGCCGCCCCACTGAAGTCCGAACGGTCGATGTAGCCGTTGCCGTCCTGGTCGAAGATGCTGAACCGCGCGGCGATCCTGCGCTCGTACTCGCTGTTGACCATGGTTCTTCCGGCCGCCTCACGTCGGTGTCGGGTGCGTGTCGCCCGGAGCGTACGACGCCGGGCGCCGCCGCGGGCACGACTTACGCGGACAGGGGGTTGCGCGAACAGGGATTACGCGGACAGGGGCCGCGGCTCGTCCCCGGTCGCCGAGGCGAGGTCGGGGTGGCAGTCGAAGAGGCGGCGCACTCCCAGCGCGCCGAGGACGCGGTTGACGTGGGAGCCGTCGGCGGCTCCCTGGGCCGGCAGTATCAGGCGCAGCCGGCCCTGGCAGGAGCGGATGAGCCGCCGGGAGGCGATGAGCACCCCGACGCCGCTGGAATCGCAGAACAGGACCTCGGAAAGGTCCAGGACAAGGCTGTGCCGCCCCTCGGCGACCTCGTCGTGCACGCGCTGCCGCAGCACCGGTGACGTCACCAGATCCAGTTCGCCCGACACCTGGAGCACGGCCCACTGACCCTGCTCGCCGCCGGTCACATTGAACGTCACCACCATGCCCTTCATTCGCCGGAACGTCTGGAATCAACAGGTTCACCCGAAACGGAAGCCATGCCTTCGCTTCTTGGCCGCGCGCCTGCCCAGCGGCCGTTCCCGCAAACACCTGCCCGGAAACGGGGCCCGATCAGAAGAGGCTTGTTTCCGACTGTTTCGATCCTGTTCGGTCTCTTCCGATCTTTCTCGATCGGATTCGGTCCACAGTCGAGGGTAGTAGAACCCCTTATCACCCGTGGCGGGCCGGGGGCGCACATTGCCACAAAGGGGCGTGCGCTGTCGGACGTGCCGACTACATTCGGGGAGAGAACGGCCGCAGGCTGGACGGCGGAGGGAACAGGGGGTGGAGGGCCGCATGGCGAAGAGGGACGTGCCGATGCGCTGGGACCGCAAGATGCAGCAGCGACTCGCCCGCGGCGAGGCCGCCGCCCTGGGCGAGCTGTACGACCGGTTCGCCTCGCTCGTGCACGGTCTGGCACACCGCGTGCTCGACGACGAGCGTGCCGCCGACCGCATCACACGCGACGTCTTCGCCCACGTCTGGGAGCACCCCGACGCCTACGACCCCCGGCAGGGGCCGCTGCGCACCTGGGTCGCCACGCTGACCCACCGTTTCGCCGTCCAGCGGCTGCGGGCCACCGAGACGGCCGCCCTGGCCCGCGGGGGCCCGGGCACCGCCGAGGAGCTGGAGCTGAAGGTGCGCCACGCCTCGGTCGCCGCCCGCGCCGACTACATCGTCCAGTCCATGCCGGCCCCGCTGCGCGCCGCCCTGGAGCTGGCCTACTTCCAGCGCCGCGACTACCGCCAGACCGCCGCCGACCTCGGCGTCACGGAGGACGAGGCCCGCCGCCGCCTGCGCCTGGGCCTCCAGCTCCTGTCCACCGCGCGCGACGCGGCCACCGCCCCACAGCCGCCCGGGGCTCCGCCGGGATACGGGGGTGCGGCATGACGGCCCACGACGAGAACGACGAGGACGCCGCCGCGGGCATGTCCGGCGGCCCCGGCGACCTCGGCGACCTCGGCCTCCCCGGCGACCTCGGCGTCCCCGGTGGTGCTGCCGGAATCGGCGGTGCCGGAGTGCCCGGTGGTTCCGGTGAATCCGGTGGTTCAGGCGGATCCGGTGGTTCAAGTGATTCCGGCGGTTCCGGTGGTTCCGGTGGTTCCGGTGAAGGGCACGGCGGTGGGCCGCGGATACCGTCGCCCCGGGTCTCCGTCGAGGACGGTGACCGGGCGCTGCCCGATGTGGTGCCGGCCGTGCTGGAGCATCACGTGCTGACGTCGCTGCTCGGTGCGTGGGCCCTGGCCGCCTGCTCGCCCGAGGAGGCGGCGGCCGTCGAGGAGCACATCGGGGACTGCGCCGCCTGCGCCGACGAGGCGCTGCGGCTGCGGGAGGCCGTCACGCTGCTCCAGCGCCCCGAGAGTCTCGACCTGGACCCCGCCCTGCGCACCCGCGTCCTGGACGGCTGCCTGGAGCGGCGCCCGCCCCGCATCCCGGTGCCCGAGTGGGCCACCCCGTACGACGCCGAGACCGCACGGCTGGACGCGCTGCTCCAGGACATCGGGGACGCCGACTGGCACACGCCGGTCCGGCTGCGCTGGTTCGAGGCCGACGGCCCCGCGAGCCGCCGCACCACGGTCGCCGGGGTCCTCGCCCACCTGCTGACGGTGGACGGCACGGTAGCCGTCGCCCTGGGCCTCGCCGACCCGATGGGCGACGTCACCGCGCCCAGCCGCGTACCGGCCGCCCGCACCGAGGCGTACTGGCGGGCCTCGCACTACCCTCCCACCCGCCTGGTACGGGCACCCTGGCGGGAGCAGAGCCACGACATCGTGCGGACCGCGTCGTTCACCGGGGACGCGGGCGGGATGCCGGTCTCGTACGGCGACTTCGAGCTGCCCCTGCGGGACGCGATGCTGGACCGGGCTTTCGAGTGCTGGGTCCACGCGGAGGACATCGCCGAGGCGGTGGACTATCCGTACGGGCCGCCCTCCGCGCGCCATCTCAACCGCATGATCGACCTCGCGGCCCGGATGCTTCCGGGTGCGCTGGCCGCCCGGCGCCGGGCCGGTCTGGCCACGCCCGGCGTCCGCCCGCACCTGGTCCCCGCGGGGGAGCCCGGGCGCAGCCTGCGGCTGGAGATCGAGGGTTCGGGCGGCGGTGAGTGGCTGATCCCGCTCGACTCCCCCGGCGCGGTGGGCTCCGCCGATCACGAGGTGGCTCATGTGGCCCTGGACGGTGTGGAGTTCTGCCGGCTGGCGGCGGGCCATGTGCCGCCGGCGGATGCGGCGGCGGGGCAGTTGGGGGACCGGGAGGCGATCAGGGACGTGCTGTTCGCCGCGGCGAGCCTGAGCAGGATGTAGGGGCGGGTCGCGGGTTCGTCGGCGGGTGCGGGTGATCGGTGGCCGGTCGCGCAGTTCCCCGCGCCCCTGAAGGGGCGCACACCGCACGTACTTCAAGGGGCGCGGGGAACTGCGCGAGCAACCACCCACACACCCGCACCCGCACCCGCCGACGCGACGGAACCCCCCGCCCCGCTAGGCGAAAACGACCGTCCGGCGCCCGTTCAGCAGAATCCTCCGCTCCGCGTGCCACTTCACGGCCCGCGCCAGCGCCTGGCACTCCACGTCCCGGCCCACCGCGACCAACTGGTCCGGCGTGACATCGTGGCCGACCCGCTCGACCTCCTGCTCGATGATCGGCCCCTCGTCGAGGTCGGCCGTCACGTAGTGCGCGGTCGCGCCGATCAGCTTCACGCCCCGCGCGTGCGCCTGGTGGTACGGCTTCGCGCCCTTGAAGCTCGGCAGGAAGGAGTGGTGGATGTTGATGATCCGGCCGCTGAGCTGCTTGCACAGGTCGTCGGAGAGGACCTGCATGTAGCGGGCCAGCACGACGAGTTCGACGTTCTCCTCGCGCACGATCTCCAGAACCCGTGCCTCGGCCTCCGCCTTGGTGTCCTTCGTCACGGGAATGTGGTGGAAGGGGATGTCATAGGACCCCACCAGCTCCGCGAAATCGGTGTGATTGGACACCACCGCCGCGATCTCCACCGGCAGCGCCCCGATCCGGGCCCGGAACAGCAGGTCGTTCAGGCAGTGGCCGAACCTGCTGACCATGAGCACGATGCGCATCTTCTCGTCGGCCCGGTTGATCTGCCAGTCCATGTGGAAGGCGTCGCCGATCGCCGTGAAGCTGGCGCGCAGCTTGTCCACGGTCACCGGGGCGTCGGCCGAGAAGTGGACCCGCATGAAGAACAGACCCGTGTCGTGGTCGCCGAACTGCTGGCTGTCCTCGATGTTGCAGCCGGTCATGAAGAGGTAGCTCGACACGGCGTGCACGATGCCCTGCTTGTCGGGGCAGGACAGGGTGAGGACGTACTGGTCGGCCGGGACGGCGGCCGAGGGCACGGCGGCGGAGGACTGCTCGTTCATGCAGGACAGGGTCCCATATACGGCCCGCCGGCCCGAGCGCCGTCCCGCCAGGCGGACCGCCCCGGACCGACTCGGAACGAGCTCGGACCGCCCTCAGACCGCCCTCAGACCGCCCGCGTCATGATCTGCAGCAGCTCCAGCGAGCGCGGCTCGGTCTCCGGGTCCTCGCCGTCGCTGGCGGCCAGCCGCACGTGCGCGTCGCGAGCGGCCCGTACCGCCTCCGGCCAGTCCGGGTGGTCGAGGTAGGCGTTCACCGCCGCGTCGGGCCCCACCTGGTGCATGATCCGCAGGACCCGCAGCACGGCGGTGTCCACCAGCGCCGCCTCCTGCGAGTCGCGGAAGACCGTGCCGACGTACTTCTCGGCGGACCAGTGGTCCAGCCAGGTGTCCTCCACCAGCCGGTACACCGCGTCGGTGACGTCGCCGTAGCCGTCGATCCCGGCCAGCCAGACATCGCGCTGGAAGGCGGGCGCGGAGAGCATGTGCAGCGCGGAGCGCACCTGACTGCGCCAGCGCCACCACGGCATGTCGTTGAGTGGCATGCCGCCCATGGTGGAGGAGCGACGGCCGCGACGGGAAGACTTCTCCGAACCTTGCACGGTCATCGATCGTACGTTCCTCTTCACGGGCGCCCCACCGGCCCCCGCAATTCACCTCCGCGTCACCACGTGTTGACCGCAGGTCACTTCCAGGTTGGCCGCGTGAGGGAATCGTGCGGGTACATGACCGGCAGGCGACCCATCCGCAGCGCACACCCCGGCGGCCTCCGCCGCCGCTTCCGGGCCACCCGCACCGGCGTCCTGTCCGCGGGCGCGCTGGCGGCATGCGTGTCGTTCGCCGTCGGCTGCGGGGTCGTCCCCGGGGTGACGGGGGGCTCCGGGGACGACCCGATCACCGTGATGACCTGGGCGCCGCAGGACACCGGCGCGACCAACAAACCCGGCATGCCCGCCCTCGCCCAGGCCTACGCCCGCTGGATCAACGACCGGGGCGGCCTCGACGGCCGCAAGCTCAACGTCCTCACCTGCAACGACCACAACGACAGCGTGACCGCCGCCAAGTGCGCGCGCCGCGCCGTCAAGGAGAACGCGGTCGCCGTCGTCGGCTCCTACAGCCAGCACGCCGACTCGTTCTTCCCCGTCCTCGAGGGCGCCGGCATCCCGTACATCGGCGGCTACGGCATCACCAACACGGAGTTCACCAGCCCGCTGTCGTACCCGGTCAACGGAGGACAGCCCGCACTGCTGGCCGGCCTCGGCAGCGCGCTGGCCGGTCCCTGCGGGCCGGTCACGCTGGTGCGCCCCGACACGATCGCCGGCGACCAGCTGCCGGTGCTGCTCGACTCGGGCCTGACCTCGGGCGGGCACGAGCGGGCCCAGGACCAGCGGGCGGCGGAGGACGCCACGGAGTACGGCGGCCAGTCCCAGCTGGCGCTGGAGCGGACGGCCACCGGCTCCGCGGACCCGGGATGCGTGGTGCCCGTCCTCGGGGACCGCACCGGAACCTTCATGGACTCCTTCCGCCGGGCCCGCGAGGACCACCCCGAGGTACGCACCGCGACCGTGCTCGGCAGCGTCGACCAGAGCACGATCAACGCGAGCGGGGGGCCGTCCGGGCCCTACGAGGGGGCGTACGTCACCGGCTGGTACCCGTCGGTGAGCGACCCCGCCTGGAGCGGGATGAAGAAGGTGATCAAGGAGGAGGCGTTCGGCGACAACGACGTCGACGCGGCGGACGCCGGGGTGCAGACCACCTGGATCGCGTACACCGTGCTCAGCGAGATCGTCGCCTCGCTCGGCGACGGCGAGGTGAGCGCCGGCTCCGTCCGGCGCGCCCTCGACGGCGGGCTGAAGGTCGGCACGGGCGGGCTCACGCCGTCCCTCCAGTGGACCTTCGCCGACAAACTGGCCTCCGTCGGCTTCCCGCGCCTGGTCAACGCCGAGGTCACCCTCCAGGTGGTGCGGGAGGGCCGCCTGGTCTCGGCCCGCGAGGGCGCCGTGGACACCACCCGCGTCCTGCAGAACGCCGACGTGACCTGAGCGGGCCGGGGGTCCGGCCCGCCCGCCGGGTCACAGCTGGGTGGGCCCGCGCTCCGTCAGGCCGTACTGCTTGGCGATCTTGTTCCACAGCCCCGCGGCCGTGGCCTTCTCCTTGCTCGCCGTGCCGCTGGCCCGGTTTCCGGCCTGCGTGTGGCTGGTGGTGCGGGCCGCGCCCTTCTTGCAGCCCTTCTTGCCGGCCGTCTGGTCGGCCCAGGCCGCGTAGTGGTTGTCGGCCGACGCCGAGGCCTGCCAGGCCTTGTTGAGGGCGGTGGTCAGCTCGGCGTGCTGGGGCAGCTTGTCCACGGGCAGCTTGGCGAGGCTCTCGACCAGCCCGGTGCGCTGCTTGGCGGCCTCGCGCAGGTCCTTGGCCGCCTGGGGCAGGTTGTCGCAGGACTTCACGTCGCCGACGGCGTTGATCACGGTGGTCCGGCCGGTGCCGCTCTCGGCGAGCAGCTTGTCCAGCTCCACGGCCTGCTGCCGGACCGGGTCGGCGGAGGCCGGGGCGGAGGCCGACGCGGACTCGGAGGCCGGGGCCGTGGCGGAGACCGGCTGGTTCTCGCTCTTCTCGTCGTCGCCGCCTCCGCCGGCCATCATCGCGCCGGCGCCGACGCCGACGACGGCGATGGCCACGCCGACGGCCGCGATGAGCGGCAGCCGTGAGCGGCCGGCGCCGCCCCGGCCGCCGTCGCCGTTCCCGCGCCGCCTGCCACCGCCGGCGCCGCCGCCCGGGCCCTGCGGGGCGTACATCGACTGACCGGCCCCGTGGTGCGGCTGCGGCTCGTCGAAGCGGGGCATCTGCTGCGTGGCGGAGGCCGGGCCGTCGGCGCCGGGGGCGCTGCGGAAGAGGTTGTCGAACTCGGCGGGCGGCTGCCGGCCCTCGTCACCGCCGGGCGCGGCGCCGTAGGGGGCACCGGCGGGGCCGCCGGGCACGGGCGCGATGTACTGCGTGGCCTGGGCGTCGGGATGGGCCTCAGGGTGGGCGGCGGGAGCGGGCTGGTGTCCGGCCGCGGGCTGCTCGGGGTACTGCGGTGCGCGGCCGAGGAACTGCGTCGACTCGGCCTGCGACTGCGCGGGTCTCTCCGGCGGCAGCGCCCCCGGACCCGCGGGCGGTATGTGCGGTATGTACTGCGTGGCGCCCTCGTCGGCGGATGCGGCGACCGGCGGTATGAACTGGGTCGCGCCCTCGTCGGCGGGCGGCAGCGGCGGGAACGCCTGGCCCTGGTGGGGCTGCGGCTGCGGTTCGGGCTGCTGGTGGGGCTGCGGCTGCGCGTAGGGCGGCTGCGCGCCGTAGGACTGCTCGCCGTAGGGCTGCTCACCGTAGGACTGGTTCCCGTAGGCCTGGTCGCCGTAGGACCCGCCGTCGGCCGGGGTGCCGTATGCCGGGGGCTGCGCGCCCTCCGGGGGGAGCGGGCCGGGGCCCGCGCCGGCCGGGGGCGGCAGGGCTCCGTGCGTCTGCGCCCGCGGCTGCTCCGGTCCGGTCTGTGCGGGCGGCCAGGCGTGCGGCTCCGAGGGCTGCGCGGGCGGCTGGGGGGCCTGCTGCTCCGGGGTGCCCCAGGGCTGGGCGTCGGCCGGGGTGGACCAGCCCTGGCCGGAGTGCGGGCTCTGCTGCTCGGGGCCCCAGGGCCGGTCCCACGCCTGGCCGCCGGGTGGCGCCGAGGCGGGCACGGGTCCGCCGGCCGACGGGCCGGCGGAGCCGCCGGTCATGCCGGGCAGCAAGGGCTCGCCACCGTCCGAGGGCAGCACGATGCCTTCGTGCGCTTGCCGCGCCGAGGGCTCCTCGCCCTGTCCACTCTGCGTCACCGGGACTCCTACGAATGGGGGACCTTCGGAATCGTCGGCTCACGCTACCGGGTCCCCCGAGCCCACTGCCACGCCGCATGGGGCGTCCACTCTTTCCCTGTGACGGCAGTAACAAAACCGGGCCGCGGCACGCTGTTCATGTTCCTTCGCGGTCACCACACCGTGGTTTCACACGTGTTCACGCGTCCGCGGCCCGTCCGTTCACGCGGCGGCCTGCAGATCCAGCCGGGCCCCGAACTCCCTGACCACGGCTTCCTCCCGGTAGGGCTCCAACCGGGCCTGGAAGTCCTCCAGGTACTCGGCGCCCCGGTTGGAGCGCAGCGTCCCCAGGATCTCCACGGCCTTCGTCGCGGTGTTGCAGGCCTGTTCGATCTCCCGCTGCTGCACCTGCGCCGTGGCCAAGAGCACATGCCCGATGGCCCGCCTGCGCGCCCGCGACTCGGGGTGGCCGTCCAGGGACTGCCGCGCGTAGCGCGCCGCCGCGTCGGCCTGGCCGAGGTCCCGGTGACAGTGCGCCAACTCGTCGGCGAGGTACGCCTCGTCGAAGTGCCTGATCCACACCGGGTCGTCGCCGGAGGCCGGATCGGCCGCCTCCATCGCGCCGACCGCCCGCCCGGCCGCCTCGTGGGCCGACCGCACGTCGCCCAGGAGCGCGTGCCCGCGGGCCTCGGCGGCGTGGAACATCGACTCCGCGCGGGGCGTCACCCGGCCGCGCGCGCCCTCCTGCGCCGCCCGCGCCAACTGCGCGATCTCGCGCGGGTTTCCGAGCTGCGCGGCCAGGTGGCTCATGGACGCGGCCAGCACGTAACCGCCGTAGCCGCGGTCACCGGCCGCCTGCGCGAGCCGCAGCGACTGGATGTAGTACCGCTGGGCGAGGCCCGGCTGGCCGGTGTCGACGGCCATGTATCCGGCCAGCTCGGTCAACCGGGCGACCGTGGCGAACAGTTCGCGCCCGACCGCCTCCCGGTAGGAACCCGCCAGCAGCCCGGAGACCACGCTGTTCAGGTAGTGCACGAGCACCGGCCGGACGTGTCCGCTGCCGTACTGGTGGTCCAGGTCCGTCAGCGCCTGGGTCATCGCCCGCACGGCCGCCACGTCGGACGGCCCCACCCGCGGCCCGGCCGAGCGCGACACCTGCGAGTCGGGGGCGGAAATCAGCCAGTCCCGGCTGGGTTCGACGAGCGCGGAGGCGGCGACGGACGAACCGGACAGGAAGTCCCGGCGCCCCACGTCGCTGCGCCACAGCTCGCAGACCTGCTCGATGGCTCCCAGTACCGTCGGCGAGAACTGGAGGCCGACGCCGGACGCGAGGTTCTTGCCGTTGGCCATGCCGATCTCGTCGATGGTGACCGTGCGGCCGAGCTTGCGGCCGAGCGCCTCGGCGATGATCGCCGGTGCCCGGCCCCGCGGTTGCTGTCCGCGCAGCCAGCGGGCCACCGAGGTCTTGTCGTACCGCAGGTCGAGACCGTGCTCGACCCCGCACACGTTGACCCGGCGGGCGAGGCCCGCGTTCGAGCAGCCCGCTTCCTGAATGAGCGCCTGCAGTCGTTCGTTCGGCTGCCGCGCGACGAGAGGCCTTGCGGCCATGGCGTAACCCCCATGCGGTCTCTTGCGGTCTCGATGCTGTCCCGGCGGATCGTGGGACGGAACGGATCCGGCCGTGAAGATCAATGCCCAGTCGATGTGCCGACAATGCGAGACTTGCGAAGCTTGCACTGCTTACGAGGATTGCCGGGGTAACGGACGGAGCCGGCCCCAGACGTGGCTACCCAGCTCCCGCGGCGAATCCTCCTGCGCGCCCCCACGTATGCGCCCGTGCGCCCCGGATGCGGAATCGATGCCCCTCCCCCGCGCACTCGACCCCCGTAACCCGGGGTGAGCACGGGAGTTGTGTTCCACGTGGAAGAGACCATCCAGGCCACCGAAGCCGCCCAGATCCCGCAGCAGCGCGGCACATCGCTGCTGGAGACCGCCGTTCGCTACGCCGAGGAGCGCCACTGGGACGTGTTTCCCGGTACCTGGCTGGTAGCCGCCGACGGGGTGCAGCACTGCTCCTGCGCGGACCCGGCGTGCGCCGCCCCGGGCGCGCACCCGGCGCGCGAGGACTGGGCGGCGCAGGCGACGGGCAGCGCGACCGTGGCCCGCCGGATGTGGCAGAAGCAGCCGACGGCGTCGATCCTGCTGCCCACGGGGCGGACGTTCGACGCGGTCGACGTGCCCGAGACCGCGGGGTTCCTGGCGCTGGCCCGGATGGAGCGGATGGAGCTGACGCTGGGGCCGGTGACGCTGACGCCGGACCGGCGGATGCGGTTCTTCGTTCTGCCGGGTGCGGGGGTGAAGGTGCCGGATCTCGTGCGGCGGCTGGGGTGGGCGCCCCGGGCCCTTGATCTGGGGGTGCTCGGGGAGGGGGCGTACGTGGCGGCGCCGCCGACGCGGGTCGGGACGTCGGGGGCGGTGCAGTGGGCCTGTCGGCCGACGCCCGCGAACCGGTGGTTGCCGGATGTGGAGGAGTTGGTGTCGCCGTTGGCGTATGCGTGCGGGCGGGATCGTTAGGGGCGCCTTCTCGTCTGCCGGGTTGCTCGTCTTTCGGCGGCTGCGGGCAGTAGCTGGTTGATCGCGCAGTTCCCCGCGCCCCTTCGGGGCGCTGTTCCCCCGTAGGGTGCGAGACCGACGGAGGGAGACGTGGTGAGTGACAGTGCCGTGCGGGTGCGGGGGCTCTGGAAGCGGTTCGGGCAGCAGATTGCCGTGGGTGGGATCGATCTGGAGTTGCCGGCGGGCAAGTTCATCGGTCTGGTCGGGCCGAACGGGGCCGGGAAGACCACCACTCTCTCGATGGTGACCGGGCTGCTGCGTCCCGATCAGGGGTCGGTCGAGGTGGTCGGGCACGACGTGTGGCGCGATCCGGTCGAGGTCAAGGCCAGGATCGGGGTGCTGCCCGAGGGGCTGCGGCTGTTCGAACGGCTGTCGGGGCGGGAACTGCTCGGCTACACCGGCCGGTTGCGCGGGCTCCCCGGTGACGAGGTCGACAAGCGGGCCACGCAGCTGCTGGACGTGCTCGACCTGACCGGCGCCCAGCACAAGCTGGTCGTCGACTACTCGACCGGCATGCGGAAGAAGATCGGGCTCGCGGCCGCCCTGCTGCACAACCCGGAAGTGCTCTTCCTGGACGAGCCGTTCGAGGGCGTCGACCCGGTCTCCGCACAGACCATCCGGGGCGTCCTGGAGCGCTACACCGCCTCCGGCGCCACCGTCGTCTTCTCCTCCCACGTGATGGAGCTGGTGGAGTCGCTCTGCGACTGGGTGGCCGTCATGGCCGCCGGCCGCATCCGCGCCACCGGCACGCTCGCCGAGGTGCGCGGCGAGGCGGCCTCGTTGCAGCAGGCGTTCCTCGAACTCGTCGGCGCCGGAGGGCGGGACGCCGGTTCCGACCTGGACTGGCTGGGCGGCGGGTCCCGATGAACACGCAGACCCCGCTCGTCACGTCCGGCACGTCCGCCGCGCCGGCCGCGCCCGCCTCCGTCACCGCCGTCTTCGTGCGGCTGAAACTGTCCCTGCTGCGCAACGGACTGCGGCAGTCCGGCGGGCGGCGGGCCGCGTACATCGCGTCGGCCGTCGCCGTCCTGCTCTTCGCCGCGCTCCAGCTGATCGGCCTGGTCGCGCTGCGCGGGCACGCGCACGTGGGGTCGCTGGTCGTCCTGCTGGCGGCCGTGCTGGGGCTCGGCTGGGCGGTGATGCCGCTGTTCTTCCCGGGCGGCGACGAGACGCTCGACCCGACCCGGCTGGTGATGCTGCCGCTGCGGCCCCGGCCGCTGGTCCGGGCGCTGCTCACGTCGTCGCTGGTGGGCATCGGGCCGCTGTTCACGCTGTGCATGTTCGCCGGGTCCGTGGCCGCGGTCGCGCGCGGCGGGGCGGCGTACGCCGTCGGCGTCGTGGCGGCGGTGCTCGCGCTGCTGGTGTGCGTGACCCTGGCGCGGGCCGTCGCCGCGGCCAACGTACGGCTGCTGACCAGCCGCAAGGGGCGCGACCTGGCGGTGCTGAGCGGTCTGGTCGTCGCGGTCGGCGCGCAGCTCGTCAACTTCGGCGCGCAGCGGCTGGGTTCCTCCGGGCTCGAACAGCTCGACCCGGCGGCCGACGTGCTGCGCTGGGTACCGCCCGCGTCGGCGGTCGGCGCGATGGACGCGGCGAGCGACGGCGCGTACGGCACCGCCCTCGCCCAGCTCGCGCTGACCGCGGCGGCCCTGGTGCTGCTGCTGTGGGTGTGGGCGCGCCATCTGACGCGGCTGATGACCACGCCGGACGGCTCCACGCTCCAGAGCGACACCCGGCCGGTGCGCGAGCGCGGCTCCTCGGGGCTCGCCCGGCTGCTGCCCGCGGGCCGCACCGGTACGACGATGGAGCGCACCCTGCGCTACGTGTGGCGCGACCCCAAGACCAAGGCGGCCTGGGTGACCTCGCTGGCCATCGGCCTGATCGTGCCGGTGTTCAACGCCTGGCAGGGCACCGGCTCGGTCTACTTCGCCTGCTTCGCCGCGGGGATGCTCGGCATCCAGATGTACAACCAGTTCGGACAGGACACGTCCGCGTTCTGGATGGTCGCGATGACGATCTCCTCGACGCGGGACGCCTACGTCGAGCTGCGGGCCCGCGCGCTGGCGCTGCTGCTGATCACCCTGCCGTACGCCACCCTCGTGACCGTCCTGACCACGGCGATGCTCGACGACTGGCCGGCCCTGCCCGAGACGCTGGGGCTGTCCTTCGCGCTGCTCGGCGCGATGCTGGCGACCGGCGCGTGGACCTCGGCGCGCTTCCCGTACTCCATCCCGCAGGAGGGGTACAAGAACGTCGCCCCCGGTCAGGTCGGGCTGGCCTGGATCTCGATCTTCGGCGGCATGGTGGGCGCGGCCCTGCTGTGCGCGCCCGTGATCGCGCTGACCATCTGGCTGAACGTGAGCGAGGGCGCCGCGGACCTGGGCTGGCTGCTGCTGCCGGCGGGGACGGTGTACGGCGCCGCGCTGACGCTGCTCGGGCTGCGGCTTGCGGCACCGCGCACGGCGGAGCGGCTGCCGGAGATCCTCACGGCGGTCAGCAAGGGGTGACGGTTCGCGCGGGGCGGAGGCCGGCGGAGGTCAGCTCACCCTGAGCGTGTCCAGGAACGGCTCGATCGCCGCCCGCCACGCCTCCGGCTGGTCGTAGTGGACGAGGTGGCCGGCGTCGGCGACCTCCGCGTACTGGCCGCCGGGCAGCACGCGGACCATCTCCTGGGCCTCGGCGCGGCCCAGCTCGCCGTCGAGGCCGCGCACCACCAGGGCCGGGCAGCGCACCTGCGCCAGCTCTTCCCAGTGGGCGTCGTAGACCCAGGTCTCGCGGGTCCTGAGCATCTGCTGCGGTTCGAAGACGGGGCGCCAGCCGTCCGGGGACTCGGCCATCACCTCGGCGTAGAACTCGCCGCGGGCCGGGTTGGGCCGCTCCACCCACGGGTCGTCCTCGCCGAACCACTTGCGGACGTCGGCGAGGGTGGCGAAGGGGACCGGCCAGGCGCGGAACCACTCGGTCCAGGTGTGCTGCGAGGCCGCGCCGAGGGCGGAGGCCCGCATGTCGCAGATGATCAGGCCGCGGACCAGGTCGGGGCGTTTGGCGGCGAGCTGCCAGGCGGTCAGCGCGCCCATGGCGTGGCCGATCAGGACGGCCGGGCCGAGGCCGAGCTGTTCCAGGGCGGCCTCGACGTCGTCGACGTATGCCTCCCGGGTGTAGGAGCCGTGCGGGGGCTTGTCGCTGCGGCCGTGACCGCGCTGGTCGAGGGCGACGGCCCGGTGGCGGGCGGAGAGCCAGCGGGCCGTGGGGGCCCAGTGCGAGGCGCGGCCCATCAGGCCGTGCAGTAAGAGCACGCCGGGCTGGTCACCCGCGCCCTGCGTCCGGTCGGTCTTGGGAGGGTCGCCGAACTCCCAGGCCGCGAGGCGTACGCCGCCCGCGCCGGTCACGTCGATGCGCCGCGCCATTGGTCCTGGCACCCCCAAGCTCCGCTCGGAACCTTGTCCTGCCTGCCGTGCCTTGCCGTACCTGTCGCAGAGTATCGAATACCTATTCGAAAGAGGCGTCTTGCCCAGCAACACCCCTCATTCGAGTGACACCCCTCGGGGATTGATCGCCGCTGCTCAGGGGAGATCTTCAACGGGAGGCGGGCCGCTCGGGGAAAACGGTCCGTGGGGATTGACCCTGAGAGCTCGGGGCTCCGGGTCAGCACAGGGGAGGACAGGCCCCGGCGCCGCACGGCGCCGGGGCCCTCTCCGTCTCTCCGGCACGTCCCGCCCCCTCCCCGACCGGGCGACATCGCTGTCACGCGCGGCCAAGAGCCCCCTACGTCATATGCCTCACGGCACAGCCTTGCACGCGAAGCGTCCGGGCGCTGCGATTCGGCGCACTGGAACCCGAAACGACGGGATCCGTGCGCCGGCGCACCTCCCCGCCCCCGGGGGACTCAGCGCTTGGCGACGAACACGTGGGAGGCGGTGTCCGCCTCCAGCTCGGCGGCCTCGCCACCGCTGCCCACCAGCACACCACCCGCCGACTCGGTCACGCTCACCACCGAACCGGGCTGCACACCGGCCCGGCGCAGCGTGTACATCAGCTGGGCGTCCGTCTGGATCGGCTCGCCGATACGGCGCACGACGACCGTCTTGCCCTCCGTCCCCGGGTCGAGGTCGGCCAGCGAGACCATGCCCTCGTCCAGGAACGGGTCGGCGCCGTCCGCCTCGCCCAGCTCCTCCAGACCCGGGATCGGGTTCCCGTACGGCGACTCCGTCGGGTGGCGCAGCAACTCCAGCACGCGCCGCTCGACGGCCTCGCTCATCACGTGCTCCCAGCGACACGCCTCGGCGTGCACCTGCTCCCACTCCAGGCCGATCACGTCGACGAGCAGGCACTCGGCGAGCCGGTGCTTGCGCATCACGCGCGTCGCCAGCCGCCGGCCCTCGTCGGTCAGCTCCAGATGCCGGTCGGCCGCCACGGACACCAGGCCGTCGCGCTCCATCCGCGCCACCGTCTGACTGACCGTCGGGCCGCTCTGGTCGAGCCGCTCGGCGATCCGGGCGCGCATCGGGACCACACCTTCCTCCTCCAGCTCCAGGATGGTGCGGAGGTACATCTCCGTGGTGTCGATCAGTCCGGACATACGTGCCCCTTGATGAGATTGCCGGAGGCCGCGGCCACCGGCGCGTGCGCTGGCCCTGGATTCAATTCTGACGCATACCACTGACAACCGTGTCTCGCGGTGCGAAGCCGGACCCGCGCGGCCCCGCCATGCCGTATTGACACCGCACTGGTCCAGACCGCACCGTGATCCGCGACACAGGCACACCGAAGGGGTCCCGCATGAGCGACAGCAAGCCGTCCGGGCAGTTCCTCGACGCGGCGATCGACCTCCTGCGGCGCGTCCGCGACGAGGAGGCGGACGGCGTCGAGGCGGCCGGCGCGCTGCTCGCCGACACCGTGCGGCAGGGCGGACGGCTCTTCGCCTTCGGCGCCGGCCACTCCTCCCTCGCCGCCCAGGACGTCGTCTACCGCGCCGGCGGGCTCGCCCTGATGAACCTGCTCACCGTGCCCGGCGTCGTCGGCGTCGACGTGATGCCCGCCACGCTCGGCTCCGCCCTGGAACGCGTCGACGGCCTCGCGAGCGTCGTCCTGGACTCCTCCCCGCTGCGCGAGGGCGACGCCCTGGTGATCGTCTCCCTGTCCGGGCGCAACGCCATGCCCGTCGAGATGGCCATGAAAGCCCGCGCCCTCGGCGTCCGCACCATCGGCGTGACCTCGGTGGCCTACGCGTCCGAGACGACCTCCCGGCACAGCTCCGGCACCTTCCTCAAGGACCACTGCGACATCGTGCTCGACTCCAAGATCGCCGTGGGGGACGCTGAACTCACCCTCGACACCGTCCCGGTCCCCTTCGCACCCGCCTCCACGATCGTCACCAGCGCCCTCATGCAGGCCATGATGGCCGCGACCGCCGGCGCCCTCGCCGACCGCGGCATCGAGCCGCCGCTGCTGCGCTCGGGGAACGTGGACGGCGGCCACGACTGGAACGGGCGCGTCCTCGACCAGTACCGGGACCGGATCTTCTACCAGCGCTGAGCCGGCCCGCGGGGGCACCGGGCTACCGCTTCTCCACCACGCCGGCCAGATCCAGCGCGGACGCGATCCGGACGGCCACGTCCTCCGCGTACATCGCGTCGGACCGCTCGAACGCGCTCCGCCCGGCGCCCCGCAGGAACGTCACCACGCCCAGCGTCCGGCCCCGGCTGCGCAGCACCGCGCACAGGCCGTGCACCGTGTCCGCCGGCCACTGCCGGGCCACCGCCCAGTCCCGCACCTTCTCGGGCGGCACCGCCCGCGCACCGGCACTGGCCCGCACCGAACCCGCCCGCTCCACACAGCTCACCGCCGGATGCCCCTCGCCGTAGCGCACCGGCATCCCGGCTGTCCCCGACGGCACGCTCGGCCCGGGCGCACCGGACGGCGTGGCCGCCACCCGCACCAGCCGGACCGGCACCGCCGCGTCGGTGTCCACGGCCCCGCCCGCCAGCCGGTCGATCAGCGCGTGGTCGGCGAAACCGGCGAGTGCGAAGTCCAGGTGGACCACCGCCGCCTCCGCCGCGTCCTCGCACTCCGCCGCCGCCCGCGCCGCCCGGTGCAGCTGATTGGCCCGGAACCGCAGCAGCGCCGCCTCCTGCTCGGCCTGCTTGGCCTCGGTGATGTCCTGGAACAGCCAGCCCACGCCCAGCGGCACCGGCTCCTCCGCGAGCGGCGACGCCAGCCGCACGAACCCGCTGCGCCAGCACCGGCGCCGCTCCCCCTCCGGCGTCCGCAGCCCCACCCACACCTC
Source organism: Streptomyces sp. NPDC058985 (assembly GCF_042740985.1). Taxonomy (NCBI): domain Bacteria; kingdom Bacillati; phylum Actinomycetota; class Actinomycetes; order Kitasatosporales; family Streptomycetaceae; genus Streptomyces; species Streptomyces sp. NPDC058985. The sequence goes on from NZ_JBHYJX010000004.1 coordinate 140,643, forward strand.
GGCGGGTCCGGGCGGCGCGCCCTCCGCCAGGACGTGCGTCAGCGCGTTCTCCAGATCCTCCACGCCCTGGACGAGCAGATCGCCGAGCGGCCGCCCCAGCACCGAGGTGCGCCCGGCGCCCAGCGCGCGTGCCGCGTGCGCGTTGACCACGGCGGGGCGCAGGTCCGCGTCGACGAGGACGACACCCCAGCTCGCGTCCTCCAGCAGCGCCTCGCTCAGCGCGATGGAGCGCTCCAGGTCGATCTGCGCGTGCACCTCGCTGAAGGCGCAGTACACCCCCGCGGGCTTCCCGTCGGCGCCGCGCACCGCCGCCGACTGGGTGCGCACCAGCACCCGCCCGCCGTCCTTGGTCAGCAGCGCGAACTCGTGCACCTGCCGCCCCGGCGCCCGCATCGCGGACAGCAGCCGGTCCTCCACCTCACCGGCGTCCGCGCTGCGCACGGCCCACCCGGCGAAACCCTGCCGCCCCACGGCCTCGCCCGCGCTCCAGCCCAGGATCCGCTCCGCCTCGCGGTTCCAGTGGGTGACCACGCCGTCCGCGTCGAAGGCGCACAGGGCCGCGTCCATCCCGTCGAGGAGCGCGGCCAACAGGTCCGCGCCGTCCCGCTCGGGCTGCTCGGGCTCGTCCGGCCCCAGCTCGTCGGTGGTCCCACTACGCCGGGAAGCACTCACCTGGACCCCCTGCAGGCTGCGTCCGCCGTACGGTACGTCGGTTCGCTCACTGGCCTTCATTCAACTCGAACGTGATGCAGCACACACCGAGTTCCCGCAAGATTGCGGAAATCGTTGTACTGCGGAAACTCGGCATACGCCCCCGTCATGACGGTCATGACAGTGCTGACAATGGGCCGGCGAGTCTCAGATCGACCCACTCGTCCCGCTCGCCGTCGAGGACGTACCGCTCCCGTTCCACGAACCCACGCCCCGCGGCGAACCGCAACCCGTCGGCGTTCGCCGCCAGCACCACGGTCTCCACCGCCCGCGCGCCGAGCCCCCGCGCGTGTGCGAGACCCGCCTCGTAGAGCGCGGTACCGATGCCGCGCCCCCGGAACGCGGGCAGCACCCGCGCGATCACGGTGGCCACCCGCTCCTCCCCCTCCGGCGGACGCACCGTGGAGCAGCCGACGAGCGTGTCCCCGAGGTAGGCGTTCTCCAGCCGGTACCGCCGGCCGCGCTCCCGCGCCTCGTCCGGGGTCATCGCGGCGGGCGGCACGATCTCGTTGTGCACGTACCGCCACTCCTGGACCATCGCGTCCCCGTCGACGGCCGCGATCCGCAGCCCGGCGCCGGGACCGACCGGCGCGCGCCGCGCGTCCACCTCGATCTCGATCCGCATCCGGTCGTCCGCGAGCCCGCACACCATCATCGTCGCGGCCGGCCGCACCGCCCCGAACGCCTGCCGCAGCACGGGCCAGCACGGCTCGAAGTCCTCCCGCGCGGGCAGCAGGTACCGCACCCGCACCACGTCCGCGAACGTGCACCCCGCCTCGGCCAGCGCCGCCCCGACGTTCCGCAGGCACTGCCGCGCCTGCTCCACCACGTCCTCGGAGATGGTCATCGCCGCGTAGTCGAACCCGGTCGTCCCGGACACGTGCACCCGGTCCCCGTCGACGACGGCCCGCGCGTACCCGATCCGCTCCTCGAACACCGAACCACTGCCTATCGCCCGCCTCACCGAAGGCTCCCCCTGTCGCTTCGCCATGGGCGAAACGGTAGGTGACCAGCGAAGACGCGTCCATGGGTGATCGCCGGGGAATCGACTCGGAAAACCGATTGATCCAGGGCCGAGCGGTTCCTAGTGTGGGCCCCACACCGAAAGGAGGTGATCCGGAGAATGTATGACAACCGGACGCGTGAGGTGGCTGCGGGCTAGCGGCCCGTCACCACATCCTGTGCGGTGCCGGACCAGCGTGTGCGAGACGCACGCAGCCGGCCAAACCATCGCAGTCACCCGACCCGCGAGTCGCCGGTACGTCCGGCCGGCTCCTCCACTGGAGGAACCAGACTCGCGGGTCGCCTGCGTTTCGGGGGCGGTCAGGGCGTGAGGGTTTCGGAGCCCTCGATGGTGTGCGGGTCGCGGGGGCCCGGGCCGACGTAGCGGGCGGAGGGGCGGACCAGGCGGCCGGTGCGCTTCTGTTCGAGGATGTGGGCGGACCAGCCGGCCGTGCGGGCGCAGGTGAACATCGAGGTGAACATGTGGGCCGGGACCTCGGCGAAGTCCAGCATGATGGCGGCCCAGAACTCGACGTTGGTGGCCAGGACGCGGTCGGGGCGGCGGGCGTGGAGTTCGGCGAGGGCGGCCTTCTCCAGGGCCTCGGCGACCTCGTAGCGCGGGGCGCCCAGTTCGCGGGCGGTGCGGCGCAGGACGCGGGCGCGGGGGTCCTCGGCGCGGTAGACGCGGTGGCCGAAGCCCATGAGGCGTTCGCCCGCGTCGAGTGTCTTCTTGACGTACGCCTCGGCGTCGCCGGTGCGCTCGATCTCCTCGATCATGCCGAGGACGCGCGAGGGGGCGCCGCCGTGCAGCGGGCCCGACATGGCTCCCACGGCGCCGGAGAGGGCGGCGGCCACGTCGGCGCCGGTGGAGGCGATGACGCGGGCGGTGAAGGTGGAGGCGTTCATGCCGTGCTCGGCGGCGGAGGTCCAGTAGGCGTCGACGGCGGCGACGTGCTTGGGGTCGGGCTCGCCGCGCCAGCGGATCATGAACCGCTCGACGACGGACTGAGCCTTGTCGATCTCACGCTGCGGGACCATGGGCAGCCCCTGGCCGCGGGCCGACTGGGCGACGTAGGAGAGGGCCATCACGGCGGCGCGGGCGAGGTCGGCGCGGGCCTGCTCGGCGTCGATGTCCAGGAGGGGTTTGAGACCCCAGACCGGCGCGAGCATGGCGAGCGCGGACTGGACGTCCACGCGGATGTCGCCGGAGTGGACCGGGATCGGGAAGGGCTCGGCGGGCGGGAGGCCGGGGTTGAAGGCACCGTCGACGAGCAGGCCCCAGACGTTCCCGTAGGACACGTGGCCGACCAGGTCCTCGATGTCGACGCCGCGGTAGCGGAGGGCGCCGCCCTCCTTGTCGGGTTCGGCGATCTCCGTCTCGAACGCGACGACTCCCTCTAGCCCGGGTACGAAGTCGGACATCAGGCGGCTCCTCGTGACGTAGATGTGTGGTGACCGACCCGTCGGCTTCATCGGGTCCACCGGATCCACGGTCGTGCGCACGACTCGCGGTCCTCGTTCTGCGGTCACCCCTGTGATGCCCCGTACGGCCGTTCGTCCAACCGCGCCGGGACCAGCACGATATCTCCGAGTGCCAACCGTGGGGAGAGGTTGCGGCACTCAGTGCCACTCAGTGACGAAGGACACCGCGGATACGGCAGGATGGCCGGTGTGACCGACCGCGATGCCGTCCCCTTCGATCTCGCCTCGATGCGCAAGCAGTACCGGGCCGAGGGGCTTGCCGAGTCCGAGCTGGCCGCCGGCCCCGTCGAGCAGTTCGCGCGCTGGTTCCAGCAGGCCGCCATGGAGGGCGGACTGTTCGAGCCGAACGCGATGGTCGTCTCCACCGCCGACGCCGAGGGGCGGCCCAGCTCCCGCACGGTGCTGCTGAAGCACTTCGACGAGCAGGGCTTCGTCTTCTACACCAACTACGACTCCCGCAAGGGCCGCGAGCTGGGCTCGAACCCGTACGTCTCGCTGCTGTTCCCCTGGCATCCGATGGCCCGGCAGGTGATCGTGACGGGCGTGGCGCGGCGTACCGGGCGGGACGAGACCGCCGCGTACTTCCGGACCCGGCCGCACGGCTCCCAGCTGGGGGCCTGGGCCAGCGCGCAGTCGTCCGTGGTGGCGGGCCGGGACGACCTGGACGCCGCGTACGCCGGGCTGGCGGAGCGCTACCCGCGGGGCGAGCAGGTGCCGGTGCCGCCGCACTGGGGCGGCTTCCGGGTGGCGCCGCGGGAGGTCGAGTTCTGGCAGGGGCGGGAGAACCGGCTGCACGACCGGCTGCGGTACGTGGCCGAGACGGACGGGAGCTGGCGGGTGGAGCGGCTCAGTCCGTGACGGGAGCACGGAGCTGGTCACCGTGGGCGCCGAGTCCGCCGGAGCACCCCGCCCGCGCCGCCGGGTGGCGGACCCGCGGCCGGTGTGAGGCGGCGCCTCAGCCCAGCTCCCCGTCCAGCAGCCGGGCCCACTGGTCGACCACCCGTTCCCGCCGGGCCCGGTCGTCGGTGAGGAGGTTGGCAAGGCCCAGGCCGCGGGCCATGTCGAGGAGGCCCTGGACGGTCTCCCGGGCGCCGGGGCGGGTCTCGTCGGCGCCGAGGAGGTCGACGGCGATGCGGTGGCTCTCGCGGCCGACGCGGGCCTCCAGCTCGGTGACCCGGCCGCGCAGCTGCTCCTCGTTGGAGGCGGCCACCCACAGGTGGAGGGCGGCCCGGAAGAGCGGGCCGGTGTAGAGGCCCACCAGCGCGGCGACCACGGCCCGGCGGTCACCGGCCGTCGCGCCCTCGGGGAACAGGGCGCGCAGCGCGAGGGAGCGCTCCTCGGCGACGTACTCCACGGCCGCGGTGAAGAGGTCCTCACGGGTCGGGAAGTGGTGCTGGGCGGCGCCGCGGGAGACGCCGGCGTGTTCGGCGACGACGGAGACCGTGGAGCCCGCCCAGCCGCGTTCGGCGAGGCAGGCGACGGCGGCTTCGAGGAGCCGCTGCCGGGTGGCCCGGCTGCGGTCCTGCTTGGGCACGCGCTCCGCGCGGTCGGCCGTGTCCGCGGCGCCGCTCACACCACCCATTCCGGATCCCGTCGTTCGAGGAAGGCCGTCATCCCCTCGCGGGCCTGCGGGGAGGCGAACAGCCGGGCCGAGAGCGCGGTCAGGCCGGCCGCGTCCCGGTCGAAGGCCTCCAGCACCCTAGCCGTGAGCAGCCGCTTCGTCTCGGCCAGGCCCTGCGGTGAGGCACGGCGCACACCGTCGAGGACGGGCGCGAGTACGGCGTCCACGTCGTCGCCGGCCGCCGTGACCAGGCCGGTGCGGGCGGCCTCGGCGGCGTCGAAGCGCTCGCCGGTGAGGTAGTAGCGGGCGAGGGCGCGGGGGTCGGTGCGCGGCAGCAGGGTGAGGGAGATGACGGCGGGCGCCACGCCGATGCGGACCTCGGTGAAGGCGAAGGTGGCCTGGTGGGAGGCGGCCGAGATGTCGCAGGCGGCGAGGAGGCCGAGGCCGCCCGCGCGGACGTGGCCGGTGACGCGGGCGACGACGGGTTTGGGTACCTCGGCGATCTGCCGGAAGAGCCCGACCAGCGTGTCCGGGTCGGGCGGGTCGCGCAGGTCGGCGCCGGCGCTGAAGGTGGTGCCGGTGTGGGTGAGGACGACGGCGCGCACACCGGTGTCCTCGCCGGCGTCGGTGAGGGCGGCGGCGAGGTCGCCGACGAGGGCGGCGGAGAGGGCGTTGCGGTTGTGCGGGGAGTCGAGGGTGAGGGTCTCGACGCCGCGTTCGCGGGTGCGGCCGATCAGGGTCACTCGGTGCCTCGCAGTTCCCGGCGGAGGATCTTGCCGCTGGCGGCCCTGGGCACGGCGTCGATGAAGGTGACCCGGCGGACGCGTTTGTACGGGGCGACGCGTTCGGCGACGTACATCATGATCTCGCCTTCGGAGAGGCCGGGTGCGGTGGGCTGGCGTACGACGTAGGCGTGGGGTACTTCGTTGCCGTCGTCGTTGTACGTGCCGACGACGGCGGTGTCGGCGACGCCGGGGTGGGTGAGCAGGAGGGCCTCCAGTTCGGCGGGGGCCACCTGGAAGCCCTTGTACTTGATCAGTTCCTTGACGCGGTCGACGACGAAGAGCCAGCCGTCGGAGTCGGCGTGTCCGACGTCGCCGGTGTGCAGCCAGCCGTCCTCGTCGATCAGGGCGGCGGTGGCGTCGGGGCGGCCCAGGTAGCCCTTCATGATCTGGGGACCGCGGATGAGGATCTCGCCGGACTCGCCGGGGGGAAGGTCCTTGCCGGGGTCGGTGAGGGAGACGATGCGCATCTCGGTCCCGGCGATCAGCTTGCCGACGCTGCCGGGCGGCGCGTCGGCCATGGCGTCCAGGGGGACGACATGGGTGCCCGGGGAGAGTTCGGTCATGCCGTACGCCTGGCCCACGGGCGGCAGGCCGAGCCGCTTGGAGCAGGCGGCGGCGAGCCGGGCGTCCAGGGGGGCGGCGGCGCTGACGACGTACTTGAGGGACGAGAGGTCGTACTCGGCGACCAGGGGGTGTTTGGCGAGGGCCAGGACGATCGGCGGGGCGACGTAGAGGCCGGTGATGCGGTGGTTCTGGATGGCGGCGAGGAACTGCTCCAGGTCGAAACGGGGCAGTACGACGACGGTGGCGCCGAGCCGCAGTGGGGCGTTCATCAGGGCGGTGAGGCCGTAGATGTGGAAAAAGGGCAGCACGGCGAGGACGCGGTCGCCGGGGGCGGCCGGCATCAGCGGTTCGAGCTGGGCGAGGTTGGTGGCGATCTGGCGGTGGGTGAGCATCACGCCCTTGGGGGTCCCGGTGGTGCCGGAGGAGTACGGCAGCGCGGCGACGTCCTCGGCGGGGTCGATCGCGATCCGGGGTTCGGGGGCGGTCGACGCCAGCATGTCGATCAGGGAGCGGTGGCCGGCCGCGCTGTCGCACACCAGGATCTCCTGGACACCGCCCGCGAGTTCGGCGGCCCGGCGGGCGGTGTCGAGCAGCGGGGAGACGGTGACGATCCAGCGGGCCCGGGAGTCGCCGAGCTGCTTGGCGAACTCCTCCGCCGTGGCGAGCGGGTGCACGGTGGTGACCGAGGCGCCCGCGCGGGTGGCGGCGTAGAAGGCGAGCGGGAAGGCGACGGTGTTGGGGCTGTGCAGGGCGAGGACGTCGCCCTTGCGGACCCCGGCCTCCGCGAGGGCGGCGGCGACGCGCCGGTGGAACCGGTCCACCTGCTCGTAGGTGAGGGTGGTGCCGTCGGTGCCGTCGATCAGCGCCGGTGCGCTCCCGAAGGCGGCGGCCCGGCCGAGTACGGCCTCGTGGATGGGCAGGTCGACGGGTGGGACGTCGGCGTACTGGCTGCGGAACACGGTTCCTCCAAGGCGGCTCGTACGACGTGGAGTGCGGCCCCCGGGTGCCTAGTAGGACTTGGGCAGGCCCAGGGTCTGGTGGGAGACGTAGTTGAGAATCATCTCCCTGCTCACCGGCGCGATGCGGGCGACCCGCGCCGCCGTGATCAGCGAGGCGAGCCCGAACTCGCGGGTGAGGCCGTTGCCGCCGAGGGTGTGGACGGCCTGGTCCACGGCCTTCACGCAGGCCTCCCCGGCCGCGTACTTGGCCATGTTGGCGGCCTCGCCCGCGCCCATGTCGTCACCGGCGTCGTAGAGGTGCGCGGCCTTCTGCGTCATCAGGCGGGAGAGTTCGAGGTCGATGTGGGCCTGGGCGAGGGGGTGGGCGATGGCCTGGTGGGCGCCGATGGGTGTGTTCCAGACGGTGCGTTCGCGGGCGTATTCGAGGGCGCGGGCGAGGGCGTAGCGGCCGATGCCGATGCCGAAGGCCGCCGTCATGATGCGCTCGGGGTTGAGGCCGGCGAAGAGCTGGAGGAGGCCCGCGTCCTCGTCACCGACGAGCGCGTCGGCGGGCAGCCGTACGTCGTCGAGGGTCAGCTCGAACTGCTTCTCGGTGGCGTGCAGTTCCATGTCGAGCTGCCGGCGCTCGAAGCCGGGGGTGTCCCGGGGGACGATGAACAGGCAGGGCTTGAGCTTGCCGGTGCGGGCGTCTTCGGTGCGGCCGACGATGAGGGTGGCGTCGGCGATGTCGACGCCGCTGATGAAGACCTTGCGGCCGGTGAGGATCCAGTCGCCGGTGGCGACGTCGCGGCGGGCGGTGGTGGTGATGCGGTGGCTGTTGGAGCCGGCGTCGGGTTCGGTGATGCCGAAGGCCATGAGGCGGGTGCCGTCGGCTATGCCGGGGAGCCAGGTCTGTTTCTGTTCGTCGGTGCCGAAGCGGGCGATGACGGTGCCGCATATCGCCGGGGAGACGATCATCATCAGCAGCGGATTGCCGGCGGCGCCCATCTCTTCGAGGACGAGGGAGAGTTCCGTGACACCGCCGCCCCCGCCTCCGTACGCCTCCGGCAGGCTCACGCCGATGTAGCCGAGCTTGCCGGCCTCCTGCCAGAAGTGCCTGGCCTCGGCGGGGCCGGTGGCGCGGGGGTGGCTCCGGGCGAAGGCCGATACCGCTTCGCGGAGGGACTTGTGCTCGTCGGATTCGAGGAGGGTGGTCATCACTGTGCTCCTTCGGGTGCGGGCTTCGTCGTGGTTGGTCGCGCTCACGCGGGGGAGCCGCATATTCAATGCGGCCCCGCGCCCCTTAGGTCTCCTCCACCACCGCCAGCAGAGAGCCCACCGTGACCTGTTGGCCGGGTACGGCGTGCAGGTGCGTCAGCGTGCCCGTGGCCGGGGCGGTGATGCGGTGTTCCATCTTCATCGCCTCCAGCCAGAGGAGGGGTTGGCCCGCCTCGACGGCGGAGCCCTCCGTCAGGCCCTCCGCGACGCGGGCGACCGTGCCGGGCATGGGGGCGAGGAGGGAGCCGGGGGCGTGCTGGGCGGCGGGGTCGGGGAAGCGGGGCAGGGCGGTGAGGGCGGTGGTGCCGACGTGGACGGAGTCGCCGTAGCGGGCGACCTCGAAGCGGCGCTGCACGCCGTCGGATTCGAGGACGACGCGGTGGGCGTCGGCGCGCACCACGCGTACGCCGTCCGCCGCGAGGCCGGCGCGGGTGTGCCGGTAGCGCACCTCGTGTTCCTCGCCCGCGACCGCGTACCGCCTGACCTGCGGCTGCGAGGGCAGGTTGCGCCAGCCGCCGAAGCGGCCGGATCCGGCGCTCGCTTCGGCGAGGGCGGCGGCGAGCGGGGCGAGGGGGTCGGGGGCGGCCTCGGTGAGTCCGGCCAGGTGGCGGTCGTAGAAGCCGGTGTCCATGCGGGCGGAGGTGAACTCCTCGTGGCGCAGGGAGCGGACGAGGAGGTCGCGGTTGGTGACCGGGCCGTGGACCGCCGCCCGTTCCAGGGCTCCGGCGAGGCGGCGGACGGCCTCCGCGCGGGTGGGTGCGTGGGCGACGGCCTTGGCGAGCATCGGGTCGTAGTGGACGCCGATGTCGTCGCCGTCGGTGTAGCCGGTGTCCAGACGGATGCCGGCGGGCACGGTGAGGCGGTGCAGGCGGCCGGCCTGCGGGGCCCAGCCCTGCGCGGGGTCCTCGGCGTACAGGCGGGCCTCGACGGCGTGTCCACGCGCGCGTGGGGGGTCGTTCTCGAGGGCGTGGCCCTCCGCGACACGCAGTTGGAGGGCGACGAGGTCGACGCCGAAGACCGCCTCCGTGACGGGGTGTTCGACCTGGAGGCGGGTGTTCATCTCCAGGAAGTGCGCCCGGCCGTCGGCGACGAGGAACTCGACGGTGCCGGCGCCCACGTAGTCGACGGCGCGGGCGGCGCGGGCGGCCAGGTCGTGGAGTTCGCGCTCCAGGTCCTCGGTGAGGCCAGGTGCCGGGGCCTCCTCGATCACCTTCTGGTGGCGGCGCTGGAGGGAGCAGTCGCGCGTGCCGAGCGCCCAGACCGTGCCGTGGGTGTCGGCGAGGATCTGCACCTCGACGTGGCGGCCGTTCTCGACGTACGGCTCGACGAAGACCTCGCCGTCGCCGAAGGCACTCGCCGCCTCCGCGCGGGCCGCGGTCAGTTCGGCGTCGAGGTCGGCGAGGCGCCGTACGACGCGCATGCCGCGTCCGCCGCCGCCCGCCGCGGCCTTCACCAGCACGGGCAGGTCGGCCTCGGTGACCTCGCCCAGGGGGGCGATGCCCATCAGTTCCTTGGCGCGGGTCTTGGACGCCATCGCCTCGATGGCCTCCGGCGGCGGCCCGATCCAGGTCAGCCCGGCGTCGAGGACGGCGCGAGCGAAGCCGGCGTTCTCGGAGAGGAAGCCGTAGCCGGGGTGGACGGCGTCGGCGCCGGCGGCGAGCGCGGCCTTCACGATCAGGTCGCCGCGCAGGTACGTGTCGGCGGAGGCGGTGCCCGGCAGGCGGACGGCCGCGTCGGCCACGCGCGCGTGGAGGGCGTTCTCGTCGGCGTCCGAGTGCACGGCGACGGTTCGGATTCCGGCCTCGCGGCAGGTGCGGAAGATCCGGCAGGCGATCTCGCCGCGGTTGGCGACGAGGACGGTACCGATCACGGTGTTTCCCTCGCTTGTCACAGTGGTGGCCACAGTGGTTCCCTCACATCCGGAAGACGCCGAAGCCGCCGCGCGCGCCCTCGTAGGGGGCGGTGTGGAGGGCGGACAGGCACAGGCCGAGGACGGTGCGGGTGTCGCGCGGGTCGATGACGCCGTCGTCGTAGAGCCGCCCGGAGAGGAACTTGGGCAGCGACTCGGACTCGATCTGCTGCTCCACCATGGCGCGCAGCGCGGCGTCGCCCTCGTCGTCGTACGGCTGCCCCTTAGCGGCGGCCGACTGGCGGGCGACGATGGAGAGGACGCCGGCGAGCTGTTGCGGCCCCATGACGGCGGACTTGGCGCTGGGCCAGGCGAAGAGGAAGCGCGGGTCGTAGGCGCGGCCGCACATGCCGTAGTGGCCGGCGCCGTAGGACGCCCCCATGAGGACGGACAGGTGCGGGACGCGGGAGTTGGAGACCGCGTTGATCATCATGGCGCCGTGCTTGATGATGCCGCCCTGCTCGTACTCCCTGCCGACCATGTAGCCGGTGGTGTTGTGCAGGAAGAGGAGCGGGATGTCGCGCTGGTTGGCGAGCTGGATGAACTGGGCGGCCTTCTGGGACTCCTCGCTGAACAGCACCCCTCGGGCGTTGGCGAGGATGCCGAGAGGGTAGCCGTGCAGGCTCGCCCAGCCGGTGGTCAGGCTCGTCCCGTACAGCGGCTTGAACTCGTCGAAGTCGGAGGCGTCGACGATCCGTGCGACGACCTCGCGCGGGTCGAAGGGGGCCTTGAGGTCGCCGGGGACGATGCCGAGGAGTTCCTCCGGGTCGTACTTGGGCGGCTCGGCCGGTGCCGGATCGGCGTACGCCTTGCGGTGGTTGAGGCGGGCGACGACGCGGCGGGCCTGGCGGAGGGCGTCGGGCTCGTCCAGGGCGAAGTGGTCGGCGAGGCCCGAGGTGCGGGCGTGCATCTCGGCGCCGCCGAGTGACTCGTCGTCGCTCTCCTCGCCGGTGGCCATCTTGACCAGGGGCGGCCCGCCGAGGAACACCTTGGCACGCTCCTTGACCATGATGACGTGGTCGGACATGCCGGGGATGTAGGCGCCCCCGGCCGTCGAGTTGCCGAAGACGACGGCGATGGTGGGGATGCCGGCCGCGGACAGCCGGGTGAGGTCCCGGAAGATCGCGCCGCCGGGGATGAAGATCTCCTTCTGGGAGGGCAGGTCGGCGCCGCCGGACTCCACCAGGCTGATGCAGGGCAGCCGGTTGGCCAGCGCGATGTCGTTGGCGCGCAGGGCCTTCTTCAGCGACCAGGGGTTGCTGGCGCCGCCGCGCACGGTGGGGTCGTTGGCGGTGATCAGGCACTCGACGCCCTCGACGACGCCGATGCCGGTGACGAGGGAGGCGCCGACCGTGTACTCGCTCCCCCAGGCGGCCAGCGGGGACAGCTCCAGGAAGGGCGTGTCGGGGTCGAGGAGCAGCTCGATGCGCTCGCGGGCGAGGAGCTTGCCGCGCCCCCGGTGCCGGGCGACGTACTTCTCGCCGCCGCCCGCCAGCGCCTTGGCGTGTTCGGCGTCCAGGTCGGCGAGTTTCGCGAGCATGGCGTCGCGGTTCTCGCGGTGGTCGGGGGCGGCGGGGTCGAGGGCGGAGGCGAGGACGGTCACGGCAGGACCTCCGGGGGATACGGCGGGACGGCGGTCACAGCAGGACCTCCGGGAGATACGGCGGGACGGCGGTCACAGCAGGACCTCCGGGATGTCCAGGTGGCGGGCGCGCAGCCATTCGCCGAGCGCCTTGGCCTGCGGGTCGAAGCGGTGCTGGGCGGCGACGCCCTCGCCGAGGATGCCCTCGACGACGAAGTTGAGGGCGCGCAGGTTGGGCAGCGGGTGCCGGGTGACGTGCAGGTCGCGGGTCTCGGGGAGCAGCTGCCGGAAGCGGTCGGTGGTGAGTTCGTGCGCGAGCCAGCGCCAGGCGTCGTCGGTGCGCGCCCAGACGCCGACGTTGGCGTTCCCGCCCTTGTCGCCGCTGCGGGCGCCGGCGACGAGGCCGAGGGGAGCGCTGCGGACGGGACCCGGTGGGAGCGGCCGCGGCGGGGGCGGTTCCGCCACATCCGTCAGTACGGCGGTGTCCTGGGCGCCCGGCACGGGGACCCGGCGCCCGTCGTGGAGGACCGCCACGTGATCCACCGTGCTCCGGGGGACGTGGACGGCCTCGAAGACCCCGTAGGGCGCGCCCTTTCCGGGGGGCGCCAGCACGTGGAAGCCGGGGTAGCTGGCGAGGGCCAGTTCGACGGCGGCTCCGCTCAACGCCCGCCCCACGACCTGCTGGTCGGCGTCCCGGACGACGAGCCGGAGCAGGGCGCTGGCACTCTCCTCGGTCGGCGCGTCGGGCCGGTCGGTGCGGACCAGCTCCCAGCGGACGTCGGCGGCCTTGCCGAGCGAGGGCTCCAGCTGGGCGCGCACCAGCGCCGCCTTGGCCTCGACGTCGAGGCCGGTGAGCACGAACGTGACCTCGTTGCGGAAGCCCCCGAGGCGGTTGAGGCCGACCTTGAGGGTGGGCGGCGGCGCCTCGCCCCGCACCCCCTCGACGCGGACGCGGTCGGGGCCCTCCCGGGTGAGCCGTACGGTGTCGAGGCGGGCGGTGACGTCGGGTCCCGCGTACCGGGCGGCGCCCGTCTCGTACAGCAGTTGGGCGGTGACGGTGCCGGTGTCGACGAAGCCGCCGGTGCCGTCGTGCTTGGTGATGACCGAGGTGCCGTCGGCGTGGATCTCGGCGAGCGGGAAGCCGGGCCGCCGTACGTCGCCGTCCTGGAAGAACGCGTAGTTGCCGCCGGTCGTCTGCGCCCCGCACTCCAGCAGGTGCCCGGCGACGACCGCGCCCGCGAGCCGGTCGTACTCCGTGGGGGCCCAGCCGAAGTGCGCGGCGGCGGGCCCGGTGACCAGGGCGGCGTCGGTGACGCGCCCGGTGACGACGACGTCGGCGCCCGCGCGCAGGCACTCCGCGATGCCGAAGCCGCCGAGGTAGGCGTGGGCGGCCAGGGTCCCCGGGTGGGCGGCGGTGAGGTCGTCGCCCTCGACGTGCGCGACCCTCACGGGGATGCCGAGGCGGTCGGCGAGGGAGCGTACGGCGTCGGCGAGTCCGGCGGGGTTGAGTCCGCCGGCGTTGCTGACGATCCTGACGCCCCGGTCGTGGGCGAGTCCGAGGCACTCCTCCAGTTGGCGCAGGAAGGTGCGGGCGTACCCGGCGTCCGGGTTCTTGAGCCGGTCGCGGCCCAGGATGAGCATGGTCAGCTCGGCGAGGTAGTCGCCGGTGAGGACGTCGAGGGGGCCGTCGGTGAGCATCTCGCGCATGGCGTCGAAGCGGTCGCCGTAGAAGCCGGAGGCGTTGCCGACGCGCAGCACGCTCACTGTGCCGCCCCCTTCGGTTCCCCGGCCTCCTTGGGCTGCCGCCCGGCTCCCGGTGGCCCGGCGAAGGCCTGGGCGATGTCCAGCCATCGGTCGGCGTCGGGGCCCTCGGCGGTGAGGGCGAGGTCGGCGCGGTGGGCGCGCTGGGTGGCGAGCAGGCAGAAGTCGAGCGCGGGGCCGGTGACGCGCTGCGGGGCGTCCTCGGGGCCGTACGCCCACGGATCGCCGCCCGGTCCGGTGAGTTCGACGCGGAACTGCTCGGCGGGCGGGGTGAGTCCGTGGGCGGCGTAGGCGAAGTCCCGGGCGCGGACGCCGATGCGGGCGACGTGCCGGAGGCGGTCGGTGGGCGGTCGCACGACGCCGATCGCGTCCGCGATGTCCAGACCGTGCGCCCAGGTCTCCATCAGGCGGGCGGTGGCCATGGAGGCGGCGGTCATGGGCGGGCCGTACCAGGGGAAGCGGGCGCCGGGTGCGGCGGCGCGCAGTGCCTCGTCAAGAGCGGTCCGGCCGTCCCGCCAGGCGGCCAGCAGCTCGTCCGGATGCTGCCGGGCGCCCTCCTCGGCACCGTCGTCGACGTACCGGTCGGGCGCGGCGAGGGCCTGCTCCACCAGTCCCCGGAAGCCATCCTCGTCGGTGACGGCGAGCAGGGCGGCGCGGTCGGTCCAGGCCAGGTGCGCGACCTGGTGCGCGACCGTCCAGCCGGGCGCCGGGCTGGCGATCCGCCACTCCCCGGGCCCCAACCGGGCCACCAGCGCGTCGAGTTCCTCACTCTCCTCGCGCAGATCGTCGATCACGGGCGTCGGGTCGGACACGATCGCTCCCCTCGGGCACGGTGGTGCGCGGCGCGGTGTGGGGGGAGCATGGCAGGGGCCGGAGGAACAATCAAGCGCGCTTGCATGATTTTCCGCCCGGGAGCGGGACACCGTGCGTACTGGGGTCACACGGCCTCGCGATCACGCCTTACGCGGTCACGCGGTCACGCGGTCACGCGGTCACGCGGTCACGTGGTCACGTGGTCACGTGGCGGTCAGGTCGGCGAACTCGGCGTTGGCGCGCTCGGTGACCAGAGCGAGGACACGGCCGGCGGCGGCCAGGTCGTCCGCGGGTATCCCGCCCCAGATGCGGGCGCTGACGGGCGCGACCTCCGCGCCGACCGCGGCGAGCAGCTCCCGCCCGGCGTCGGCCGCGAACAGGCGCGTGCCGTCCGCCATCAGCAGCCCCTTGGCCAGCAGGCCGTCCACGTCGGCCCGGATGTCGGCCGGGTCGCCCTTCAGCGTGCCGTGGACCTGGGCGACGAGGCCGTCGGGCGTCTGCGAGTCCTCGGCGGTTACGGCGGCGCGCAGGACGGCCTGCTGCCGGAAGGTGACGTCGTGGCGGGTGAGGAACTGCTCCAGCACCCCTCGGGCGGCGTAGTGGGCCAGTCCGAGGGCACGGGCGTCGGCGACGGGCGCGTCGGCGGCGGAATGGTCGGCGGCCGGTGCGGTGGCGGGCGTGGTGGTGGTCATGGCGTTCTCCTCCGAGTGCTCTCGTCGTTCGGTACGGGCGGATCGAGAGGTGCGTCGAGCAGGGTCGTCAACTCGCCGGTGAAGGCACGCGCCCGGGGAGCGTCGAGACCGCCGAGCGGCTCCAGCAGCAGCTGAAGCAGTTCCCGGACCACCGCGATGGCCTCCCGCGTGACGGACTCGCCCTGGTCGGTGAGGGCGAGCTGGACAGCACGCGGGTCGCGGGGATCACGGGTGCGTTCGACCAGCCCGGCCGCCTCCAGCGCTCGGGCGAGCTTCGAGACGTACAGCGCCTCCAGCCCCGTGTGATCGGCGAGCCGACGCTGGCTGGGCCGCTCACCGGCCCGCTGCATCCCGTACAACGAGGCGACCACCGAGTACTGGGCGTG
This sequence comes from Streptomyces sp. NPDC058985, assembly GCF_042740985.1. NCBI lineage: Bacteria > Bacillati > Actinomycetota > Actinomycetes > Kitasatosporales > Streptomycetaceae > Streptomyces > Streptomyces sp. NPDC058985. The sequence continues at coordinate 156,107 of NZ_JBHYJX010000004.1, forward strand.
TGTGAGGCCCAGTGGAGCCACTGCGCGATCCACCGCGACCCGCCACTTGTTGGCGAGCCGCCACACGAGGAAGCCGGGCGTCGCGTGCGATGAACCCTCACTCATGAGAAATACAGTACATGGCTACTATATCCATGGCTACTGAAAACACCGGCCGCACCCGCCCGAGCAATCGCCCGGCAGACACCGGGGCTGCGACTGCGGCTACGGCTATGGCTACGGCTACGACTACGACTACGACTACGACTACGACTACGGCAGATCCGGTACCGCCTGCACCTTCCGCCCCCGCCCCACCTGAGTCCGCACCGCCCCCATGCTGGCCGCGATCACCAGGGCGATGGCCGCGGACTGGGTGACGGAGAGGGCCTGGTCGAGGATGAGGAAGCCGGCTGTGGCGGCGATGGCGGGTTCCAGACTCATCAGGATGGCGAAGGTGGGGGCGGGCAGGCGGCGCAGGGCGAGGAGTTCGAGGGTGTAGGGGAGGACGGAGGAGAGCAGGGCGACCCCGGCGCCCAGCGCGATCGTGACCGGGTCGAGGAGCTTCCCGCCCGACTCGGCGATGCCCAGCGGCAGGAACAGCAGGGCGCCGACCGCCATCGCGAGCGCCAGCCCGTCGGCCTGCGGGAAGCGGCGCCCGGTGCGGGCGCTGAAGACGATGTACGCCGCCCACATCGCGCCCGCCCCGAGCGCGAAGGCGACCCCGGCCGGGTCGAGGCTGTCGAAGCCGCCGCCACTGAGGAGGAAGACGCCGGCCAGGGCGAGAGCGGCCCAGACCAGGTTGACCAGGCGGCGGGAGGCCACGACGGACAGGGCGAGCGGGCCGAGCACCTCCAGGGTGACGGCGGGGCCGAGGGGGATGCGGTCGACGGCCTGGTAGAAGAGGCCGTTCATACCGGCCATGGCGATGCCGAAGACGACGACCGTGCCCCAGTCGGCGCGGGAGTGCCCGCGCAGCCGGGGCCGGCAGATCAGCAGCAGTACGACGGCGGCCACGGCCAGCCGCAGGGTCACCACACCGAGCGCGCCGGCCCGCGGCATCAGGGTCACCGCCAGCGCGGCGCCGAACTGCACGGAGAGGCCTCCGGCGAGGACCAGGCCGACCGGGCCGAGGGAACCCCGCCGCCCGCCCGGCACGGAGTGATGGCCGGTGGCGGGCGCCGCCTCCGCGCCGGCCACGGGGGCGGCGGCGGGGGACGGGGTGCTGGGGGTGCTCACGGTGGCTCCGGGGCGTTCGGGAGTAGGACTGAGGAGGAGGCTGGACACGGGCTGGTGCACCACACTGTACGTCACAGTGCAGAGCACTGGACTACGTCAGGCGCATAGCCCCGCCACGCAACTGTCGCGAGCGGGGAGGGTCGCTGTCAACGGACTTCCGGCATGTGGGCGGACTCGCCCGGGGGACCCATTCGGTGAGGAGGTAGCGTCCGCACCGTGAGACGACTCGTTGCCCGCCTCTGGCACCTGCTGCGCCCCGTTCAGAGCCGTGTGATGTGGCTCCTGCACACCAAGTACGTCGTCGGCGTGACCGGCGTCGTGCGCGACGACGAGGGCCGGGTCCTGCTGCTGAAGCACCGGATGTGGCCGCCGGGCCGCCAGTGGGGTCTGCCGAGTGGCTTCGCGCGCAAGGGCGAGGACTTCCGGGAGACGGTCGTCCGCGAGGTGAGGGAGGAGACCACCCTGGACGTGGAGGTGGGCCGCCTGGTCATGCTCAACAGCGGCCTGCGCACCCGGCTCGAAGTGGCCTACGAGGCCCGGCTGCTGGGCGGCGAACTCCGCATCGACCCCTTCGAGATCCTGGAGGCCCGCTGGTGCCGCCCCGACGAGCTGCCCGAGGACAGCCAGCCGGTGTGCGGTCCGCTGGTGCGGGGCGAGACGACGCCCTGAGGGCCTCGCGGGCGGCACCGGACACACCGGCTCGGGCGGACTCCCTTCCGGTCAGCCCATGCTCTTCGCGCCGTCCAGGGACTCGCGGATGATGTCGGCGTGGCCGGCGTGCTGGGCGGTCTCGGCGATGACGTGCATCAGCACCCGGCGGGCCGACCAGTGCGCGCCGGCCTCGAACCAGGGGGCCTTCGGCAGCGGCTGTGCGGCCCCCAGGTCGGGCAGGGTGGCGACCAGCTCGTCGGTCCTGCGGGCGGTCTCCGCGTAGGCGGCCAGCACAGCGTCCAGCGTGTCGCCGGGCAGCATCCGGAACTCGGCGTCCCGCCGCGCCCAGTCGCCCTCGGTCATGGCCGTGAAGTCGCCCATCGCGGACGGGCCGTCGAGGATGAAGTCCACCCAGCCCCTCTCCACCGCCGTCACGTGCTTGATCAGACCGCCGAGGCACAGCTCACTGGCGGTGGTCCGCAGGCCGGCCTGCTCATCGGTGAGGTCACGGGTGGTGAAGCGGAGGAAGTGCCGCTGCTTGGCCAGCATCTCCAGCAGGTCGGCGCGCTCGCCGGTGACGGCCGCTTCGCGGGTGGCCGGGGCGCCGGTGGTGGTCTCGCCGGTGTGGGTGGTGGGCTCTTCGAAGGGCATGGTCCGTCTCCGTCTTCCGGTGTTCCTGCTCCGTCGGTGAGACCACGCTACGAGGCATGTAGGTCGGATCACGTCCTAGATCGCGCGCCCGGGACGGACGACCGGATGACCTAGCGGGCGATCCCCGCACCCCCCATCAGCAGGCCCAGCCCTTCCGTGTCGTCGAAGGTGTCGGCGGACAGCCGGACCACGCCCTCGGTCGCGGGCCCCTCGGCCGTACCGGGGAGCACCCACGCGGCGCCGTCGATCGTGTCACTGCCCGGAGCGGTCACCACGAGGTCCGCGTGGCCGTCGCCGTCCAGGTCGGTGAGGCCGAGGGAGGTGCCGAAGTCGGCCCTGCCGTCCGGGTCGGCGCCGAAGCCGGCCCCGCCGAAGAGGCGGGCGCCGGTGCCGCCGAGTCCGTCCGGACCGCCGGCCAGGAACAGCACCTGCTCGGGACCGGGCTTCCCGTAGATGTCCCAGCGGGGCGCGCCGGCGACCACGTCGGCGTACCCGTCGCCGTTGACGTCGCCGACGTCGAGGGGGGCGAGGGCGGCGTCCTCGTCCTGGGGTTCCTCGCCGGGCACGCCCGGGGTGTCGCGGTCCACGGTCGTCGTCCGCCCGCCCGGCCCGGACTCCGAGCCGTACACGACCGTCACCGAGCTGCGGCTCGCGTCGCCGCCCCGGGGGGTGAGGACGAGATCGCCGAAGCCGTCGCCGTCCACGTCGCCGATGGCACCCGTCCCGGCGTCGGGGAGGCGCACGCCCCGCGGCTGCGTGAAGCCGCCCCGGCCGCCGTGCAGGTAGCTCACCGGTCTGACCTGCTCGGACCAGGAGCCCTCGGGGTCCGGATCGGCGTTGTGGAAGCTCACCAGGTCGTCGACGCCGTCTCCGTCGAGGTCCCCGGCGACGAGGTCGCCGTAGGTGGCGTTGCCGACCTCCGGCGCGGGCCTGCGCGGGGCGGGGACGCGGTCCGTCCCGGCCGGGGTGCCGTCGCGCCGGAAGGGGCCCTTGAGCAGGCCCTTGTCGGAACCGAGCCCGAAGACCAGGTCGGGATGCCGGTCCCCGTCGAAGTCACCGGCGGCGAGCTGCTCGTCCAGGAGCGGGTCGTTGTCCCAGGCGACGTGGCTGCTGTCGGTGCCGGGCACCCGCGTGGCGCCGGCCAGCCCGTTCTCCGACCCCCACACGATGATCACGCTCGGCTTCCAGTCGAAGACGGCGGTGGCGAGGTCGGTGTACCCGTCCCCGTCGAAGTCCCGCGCCACGACGTCCGTCCCGAAGAACGCCTCGTCGCGGTTCTCGCCGGGTATCCCGGGGTCGTCCTGCGTGAGGTACTGGCAGCGCCCGATCCGTGTCCCGTCCCCCGTCCCGTAGGCGACCTCGACACTCCCGCCGCCGCTCCCGCCCTCGACGCTGCCGCCGGAGCCGAGGGCGAGGTCGGGGTTGCCGTCCCCGTCGAAGTCGGCCGGGGGCACGGTGGCCTCCGGGGCGGGGCGCTTCGTGGCGGGCCCGGTGCCCTTCGGAGCAGGGCGCTTCGTGGCGGGCCCGGTGCTCTCCGACGCGGGCCGGCCCGACGCGGCGGCGGTGGCGGGCACGGCGCCCTCGGCCGAGGTCCGGCAGGCGTACGGCGCGGCGACGCCCTCCGGCTCGCCGCCGGCGACCACCACCCCCACGACGACACCCACCGCGACGACACCGGCGACACCGCCGATCAGCCACGTCCGCCTGCCGACGCGCCGCCGCGGGGTGCCGTCCTGATCATCCGAACCGTCCATACGAATGATCACGCACCGGCGGCGGCACGCGGTTCCGATCACCCGCCGGGGGCGCCGGACCGAGGTCCGCGCCGTCACTCCCCCTCCAACCCCTCCGCCAGCACCTCCGCCAAGTGCCGTCCCCGCACCCCGCCCAACTGCTCCAACTGCGTCCGGCACGAGAAGCCGTCCGCCAGGACCACCGCGTCCTCCGGAGCCTCGCGTACCGCCGGCAGCAACTGGTCCTCCGCGCAGGCGGCCGAGACCTCGTAGTGGCCCTTCTCGAAGCCGAAGTTGCCGGCGAGGCCGCAGCAGCCGCCGGTCAGTTCGCCGGTCAGGCCCGCCGCCTCGCGCAGGCGGCGGTCGGCGGCGTCGCCCAGGACCGCGTGCTGGTGGCAGTGGGTCTGGCCGGTGACCGGGCGGTCCACGGCGGGCGGGGTCCAGTGGGGGGCGTGGCGTTCCAGGGCCTCCGCGAAGGTCAGTACACGGGCGGCCAGCCGGGCCGCGCGCGGGTCGTCGTGCAACAGCTCGGGCAGATCCGTGCGCAGGGCGGCGGCGCAGCTGGGTTCCAGGACGACGACCGGTGCCGACGTCTCCAGTACCGGGGCCATCAGGTCCAGCGTGCGCCGCAGCACCGCGCGGGCCTGGTCCAGTTGGCCCGTCGACACGTACGTCAGGCCGCAGCAGACCCGGCCCCGGCGGGTCGGCAACAGCGCCGCCAACGACTTCGACGTGCCGTCGCCCACCGGGGCGCGTCCCCGCAGCGTCGGCGGCAACGCCACCCGCAGCCCCGCCGCCTCCAGGACCCGTACGGCCGCCCGGCCCACCGACGGTGACAGGTGCTCGGTGAAGGTGTCGGGCCAGAGGACCACCAGATCGCCGGAGCGGGCCGGAACCGCAGGACGCCCGCGCCACCAGCGGGTGAACGGCTCCCGGGCCAGGCGCGGCAGCTCCCGTTCGCCCGCGATGCCGCCGAGACGCTTGGCCACCGCCGCCAACGGGCGCACGGACGCCAGCGCGTTGACGACCGGCGCCACCCGCACCCGTGCCGCCCAGCGCAGCCACACCGGCAGCCTGCCCATCGCGTAGTGGGCGGCGGGGCGTCGGCGCCCCGCGTAGTGGTGGTGCAGGAACTCAGCCTTGTACGTGGCCATGTCGACCTCGACCGGACAGTCGGAGCGGCAGCCCTTGCAGGACAGGCACAGGTCGAGCGCGTCCCGGACCTCCGTCGAGCGCCAGCCGTCCGTCACCAGCTCGCCCGCGAGCATCTCGTGCAGCAGGCGGGCACGTCCGCGGGTGGAGTGCTCTTCGTCCCCCGTCGCCCGGAAGGACGGGCACATCACGCCCGCGCCCGACACCGACGTCGTACGGCACTTGGCGACCCCCACGCAGCGCCGTACCGCCGCCGAGAAGTCACCGCCGTCGGACGGGTAGCCGAACGCCACGTCCACCGGCTCGCGCGGCAGGACGGAGAAGCGGAGATTGGTGTCCAGCGGGGCCGGGCGGACCAGCATGCCGGGGTTGAGGAGGTCGTCCGGGTCCCAGACCGCCTTGGCCCGCTCGAAGAGCGCCACCGTCTCCTCCCCGTACATCCGCGGCAGCAGTTCCGCCCGCGCCTGCCCGTCCCCGTGCTCACCGGAGAGCGAGCCCCCGTGCGCCACGACCACGTCCGCCAGCTCCTCCGAGAAGCGGCGGAAACGCGCGACGCCCGCGTCCGTCAGCAGGTCGAAGTCGATCCGTACGTGGATGCAGCCGTCGCCGAAGTGGCCGTACGGTGTGCCGCGCAGACCATGCGAGGTCAGCAGCGCCCTGAAGTCGCGCAGGTAGGCGCCGAGGCGGGCCGGGGGCACCGCGCAGTCCTCCCAGCCGGGCCACGCCTCCGAACCGTCCGGCATCCGCGTCGCCGTACCGCTCGCGTCCTCCCGCACGCGCCACAGCGTCCGCTGCCCCGCCGGGTCGGTCACCACACGCGCGTCGACGACGTCGGCCGCCCGCACGATCGCCTCCGCACGCGCGCGTGCCTCCGCCTCCGAGTCGCCGCCGGTCTCCACGAACAGCCAGGCCCCGCCCCGGGGCAGCCCCTCCGTGGACGGCACCAGGTCGGCCGCCATGCCCTCCACCGTGAGCGGGCCGTACGGCAGCAGCCCGGCCGCCGCCTCCGCCGCCCCGGCCTCGTCGGCGTAGCCCAGCACCGCCAGCGCACGCGCGCGCGGCGCCTCGACCAGCCGTACCGTCGCCTCGGTCAGGACGCCCAGCGTGCCCTCCGAGCCGCAGAAGGAGCGGGCGACGTCCGCGCCCCGCTCCGGCAGCAGCGCGTCCAGCGCGTAGCCGGAGATGCGGCGGGGGAGGTCGGGGAAGCCGGTGCGCAGGCGTGCCAGGTCGCCGTCGGCGAGAGCACGCAGGCCGTCCGGCGCGCCGGCCCACTCCTGCCCGAGCCGCAGCCGCTTCCCGCGCGCGGTGAGCACCGTCAGCTCGCGCACGCTGTCGGCCGTCGTGCCCCACGCCACCGAGTGGGAGCCGCACGAGTTGTTGCCGATCATGCCGCCGAGCGTGCACCGGCTGTGAGTGGAGGGGTCGGGGCCGAAGCGCAGGCCGTGCGGGGCGGCGGCGTCCTGGAGGCGGTCGAGGACCAGGCCCGGCTGGACCACGGCCGTCCGCGCCTCCGCGTCGAGGGAGACCAGCCGGTTCATGTGCCGGGTGAAGTCCACCACCACGCCCGTGCCGGTCGCCTGCCCGGCGATCGACGTGCCGCCGCCCCGCGCGACGACCGGCACCCCGTGCTCCCGGCACACCTCCAGCGCGGCCGCCACGTCGTCGGCGTCTCTGGGCGCCACCACGCCGAGCGGGACCCTCCGGTAGTTGGACGCGTCCATCGTCGTCAGCGCGCGGGACGTGACGTCGAATCCGACCTCGCCGCGGACGGCCCTGCGCAGTGCTGCCTCCAGATCGGTCATGTCTCCAGCATGCGCGTTCGTCGCTTGGCACAGGTCCGCAAGGCGGAGATCTCGTCTCATCGGACGGACATGGCTTCGCCCGGTTTGGCCGACGGGATACCCTCCGGCACGTGGCTGAGATCCAGATTCCTGCTGACATCAAGCCCGCGGACGGTCGATTCGGCGCGGGTCCCTCCAAGGTGCGGGTGGAGGCGCTGGACGCCCTGGCCGCCACCGGTACGTCCCTCCTCGGCACCTCCCACCGACAGGCTCCGGTCAAGAACCTGGTCGGCAAGGTCCGTGAGGGCATCCGCGAGCTGTTCCGGCTCCCCGACGGCTACGAGGTGATCCTCGGCAACGGCGGCTCCACCGCGTTCTGGGACGTCGCGACCCACGGACTGATCGAGAACAGGTCGCAGCACCTGAGCTTCGGCGAGTTCTCGTCCAAGTTCGCCAAGGCCGCGAAGCTCGCGCCCTGGCTGGCCGAGCCGACCGTCGTCTCCTCCGACCCGGGCACCCACCCCGACGCGCACGCCGAGGCCGGCGTGGACGTGTACGCGTTCACCCACAACGAGACCTCGACCGGCGTCGCCATGCCCGTCAAGCGGGTCGCCGGGGCCGACGAGGGCTCCCTGGTGCTGGTCGACGCGACGTCCGGCGCCGGCGGTCTGCCGGTCGACATCACCGAGACCGACGTCTACTACTTCGCGCCGCAGAAGTCCTTCGCCTCCGACGGCGGCCTGTGGATCGGCGTCTTCTCCCCGGCCGCGATCGAGCGCGCCGAGCGGGTCCACGCGTCCGGCCGCCACGTCCCGGAGTTCTTCTCCCTGCCGACGGCGATCGACAACTCCCGCAAGAACCAGACGTACAACACCCCGGCCCTCGCCACGCTCTTCCTGCTGGGCGAGCAGCTGGACTGGATGAACGGCCAGGGCGGCCTGGACTTCACCACCGGCCGCACCAAGGACTCCTCGACCCGCCTGTACACCTGGGCCGACGAGTCCAAGTACGCCACCCCGTTCGTCACCGACCCGGCCAAGCGCTCGCAGGTCATCGGCACCATCGACTTCGCCGACGACATCGACGCCGCCGCCGTCGCCAAGGTGCTGCGCGCCAACGGCGTCGTCGACACCGAGCCGTACCGCAAGCTCGGCCGCAACCAGCTGCGCGTGGCGATGTTCCCGGCGATCGACCCGGCGGACGTCGAGGCGCTCACGAAGTGCGTGGACTATGTGATCGAGAAGCTGTAACGGCTTCTTCTTCCCGTACGACGACGGAGGGCGCCCCGCGGATTTTACCCCCGGCGCCCACCCCCCCAACCTAAGCCCAACTCCACGCCGAACAACACCCTGGCGTGCGCCACCCGCAGGGAGCGGTCGAGGCCGGTCACCCGCAC